>JACMIU010000473.1 GCA_014380985.1 Armatimonadota bacterium
AACCGGCGAGTTCACGGACGACCAGCGGCTTCAAACCATCACCATCCAAAGACGGGTTCACGGGTTTTAGCGGGTTCGGCAGGAGGTTCGTTTCATCTATAAAGCGTCACGCTCGGCAATTTGTCAATATACGTTGACAAATTGCCACTCTTCCGTTACCACCCGCGCTTGTTTCTCACGCAAGCGCGGGATGACCTCATCCTGCCCGATCTCAGGATAACGGCACACGCACTAATAAGGGCAACGCATTGCCGCCACAGCCTCTTTGCCGCCTTCGTCGTCCAACCGGCGCAAGTTCTCCAAGAACGTGCCGAAATGGTGTTTTGGCACGTAGCCGATTTTTGCCGCGTCCGCGCCGACATCCACGACCGACGGCTGACCGGAGATACGAAGGTTGTACTTCTCTACCAAAGCGCGTGAATCCGGAAAAACACGTTCACAGACGGTTGCCGGATCTGCTTCCCATCCCTCAACCTGTTCCTGTGTAAAGGCGTTCGCCCGCAAAGCGGACACGACCAAGGCTTCCGGCTCTTCCCCGGATGCGGGCGGCGGAACTAACTTTTCGACGGAAAGCCGCACACAGTCCAACACATCCTCCCAGTCCACCCCGCCATGCAAAAGGCGTGTGCCGTAATGATTCGCATAATCCGAACCCCACGGGGTAAAGTCCTGTGGACGGATGGCAACGTAGCGTATCTTGTGGTTGCGCCGGTAATACTCGCACAGTTCCTCGCCGATTTGTTTAGTGAAGCCGTACTTATCGTAATGTCCGTACCAAGCCATAGAGGATAAAAACACCATGCGGGTGATACCTGCGGACGCCACCGCTTGAAACGTCCAGAAAGTCCCGTCCACATTGAGCCGCCAGAAGTCCGCCTCGGTTTTCGCCTGCCAATGTATGCCGTGCCACGCCGGAGTATGTATGATAAGTTCGCAGCCTTGCGCGGCGCGGTCTAACCCTATCCCCGCCTGAATGTCACCTTGCACAAAAGTTAGCCCCCGGAACAGCTCATTATCCGAGGGACGCACGATGTCGTGCAACACGATTTCATGCCCCGCACTCCGCAAAATCGGGAGCATTCCCCGGCTGACCGTGCTGGTCGCACCCGTGATCAAAATCCGCATCAGACACTCTCCTTTGCTACGGTAACGACCGACAAGTCGGACGGTGTCCAGAGCGCGTGGATATTTTCCCCACGTGCATCCCGCGTTTGAAGGTCTTCTAAAAACGGTACGAACCCGAACTGCGGTTCCCAACCGAGAGTTGTTTTCGCTTCCGACAGGTCGTGTTGCTCGACCTGACCCGGCAGGGATATGTTATACTTTTTCATGAGTGCCGTCGCGCCGGGGACGTTTGCCTCGCACCACTGTGCGCCACGCCGCCCGAAATCGGCGCGTATCTCCTCGGTCATGTGATGGTTGGAATGCACGATGGTGCGGAACAGTCCGAACCGCTTTTCGACCGCACCATAAAGCGCGGCAACCGTTGCATCGGCGACATCGCGCCGGTCTACGGCGTTGCGAAGCAGTTTCGCGCCGAATGCAAGGTATGACTTCGGAACGAAATCGTGATACCGGAGCATCGCCACCGACGCGCCCGTAGTTTCGTTGTACATTCGGCATAGATCCTCGCCGATAACTTTGGTGACGCCATACACCCCGCCCCATCCGTAAGCCATTGAGGACGCCCAGACGAACGACTGTATCTTCTGTTCACGGCAAGCTTGCATCAGGTGGAACGTTCCGTTCACGTTCACATCAAAGATGGTAGCGTCGCTGACGGGAGGGACATGAGCGCAGTGCCACGCGGCGAGGTGAATCACCGCGTCCATTCCGGCGACGGCTTGGCGGGCGTCTTCCGGGGTTCGTGTGTCGTAGCGGACGAACTCACCCCATGCCAAAGCATTCTGTGGGGGTGGAACAACGTCCGCCATTCGTATTTGCGTTCCCCCGTTCGCCAGTGCTTGACAGACCGCCTGCCCCGCATTCCCTGACGCGCCCGTGACTAAAACCTTCATTCTCTATGTACCTCTTCCTTTTGAGTATATCGCCCCACGCAAGCCTATCGCCCACGCCGCGAGTAGAACTGCATCGCTCCCAACCGGTACGAGTGCGCGTGGCAGATGGCAACCGCAAGACCATCCGCCGCGTCGTCGGGCTTGGGAACCTCTTGCAGTTTGAGTAGCCGCGTGACTTGCAGTTGCACCTGTATTTTGTCCGCGCCCCCGTAGCCGGTTACGGCTTGCTTGACCTGCATCGGCGTGTATTCCGCCCACGGCAAATCGTGTTGCTCGATGGCGAGGAGCATCACGCCAATTGCCCGACCGACCGAAAGCGCGTTGGTGACGTTGGTATTGAAAAACAATCGCTCGGTCGCCACCGTGTCCGGCTTGTGTTTTTCAATCAGCGTGTTCACGTCGTTGTAGATGGAAACGAGCCGCTTCGGCATCGGCATATCCGGCGTAGTTAGCAAAACGCCGACGTCCACGGGAAACAGTTTGCCATCTTCGTAGCGCACCACGCCGAAACCGGTGGTCGCCGTGCCGGGGTCAAGTCCCAGTACAATCATGTTTCTATTGTACGCCCTAACGCAGGAACCGCCCCCCCTTTCGCCGAACGTAACCGGCAATGAATGTTGGAATTATCATGCCGGTTGCCGAGCAACGCGGCGGGTCGGAAAAATATCTGCTGGATATGCTTCGCGCCGGACGTGACACAGAGATTAATTGGGTTGTGATCTTGCTGGAGGATGGACCTATGCGGGCGCAAATCGCCGCGATGGGGATACGGGTCGAAGTTATCACGGCGAAAAAGTTCAGCAAAATCGGTCAAACTATACAAGCGACACTCCGAATCAAAGATTTCTGCCGCAAAAATAATATCGGCATGGTGATCGGCTGGATGACCAAAGGTCATATTTACGGTTCGATTTCGCGTCTTCTCGGTTCCCCCGCACTGCCGGTTCACTTTCAGCACGGCTACGCGAATCCGCCGGGTGGGTTTGACAAACTGGCGTTATCGCTACCGGTCGCCGGGGTTCTTGCCTGTTCGCGGTTCGTGCTGGATTCGCAACTCGCGCTGTATAAAAACAAGGCGCGGGGCTTTGTCGCCTATCCCGGCGTCGCGGTGGACGAGTATTCCCCCGCCACCCTGCCGAGCATGGAGGAATGCCGCGCCAAACTGGGGCTACCAGCAAGCGTTCCCGTTATCGGCACGGTCGGCAGACTGCAACACTGGAAGGGAATGCACACGCTGATTGACGCCCTACCCGCGATTCACGCCAAACATCCCGACGCGCACGTGGTTCTGGTCGGCGGAACACACGCGCTGGAACCGGATTACGAGGCATTCCTGCAAAAGCGAATCGCCGACGCCGGGCTACAGTCCCACGTTCGTGTTACCGGGTTTCAAAGCAATATCGCCGAGTGGATGCAAGCGATGAGCGTTTTCGTTCATGCGTCGAATACCGAACCATTCGGTATCGTGGTGATTGAAGCGATGGCACTAGGCAAACCGGTTATCGCGGGCGCACAGGGCGGTCCCCGTGAGATCATCACCGAGGGCGAAAACGGTTTGCTCGCCGGTTTCGAGGACGCGAACGCCGTGGCAAACGGTGTACTGCGCTATCTGGACGACCCCGGTTGGGCGCGGCAGGTCGGCGAAAAGGCGCGGGTGCGGGCGCAGGACTTTTCGCTCGCGCACTGCGCGGAAGGCGTGATTAACGCCGTGCGCGAACTCGGTAAAAAATAAATGGGCGCAACCGAACGCCCTCCTTGCGTGTCGCATTGAGTGAAAGGATTTGAAACCTATGAAACAAAACACTCTTTTTGCCGCTCTCGCCGCCACCGTCATGCTCGCTGGTTGTTCGCTGATGCCATCGCCCGCCGTTGGCGAATGGTCGGGAGCGATGACCGCCGCGCCACAAGGAGGCGCGATGGGCGCACTCGCCGCCGGAATGCTCGGCGCGGCGGGCGGCGCGAACGCCGAACTAACGCTGAAATCCGACGGAACCGGTTATATCAAAGCGATGAGTGCGCCCGAACGCCCTATCACGTGGAAAATGGACGGCGACCGTGTTTTAATCGCCGGAACGGAAGGGTTTCAAAACGGCTCCAAAGAGGGCATCGTCGCCCGTCTGTCGGAAGACAAGAAGACGATGAACGTGGATATGGGCGTGGTGCAGTTCGCCCTCACCAAGAAAGAGAAGTAGCGAAATCCGGCACGGCGGGGTATCAAGAAGACCATGATACCCGCCGAGTTGCCGCCGATTCCGTTTGTCCATGAGCCGCCCGACTGGGGGCGTTTGCCGATAAGCGATAATGGCGAAGGGCTATTCCCCTTGCCTACTATCGGCAGACTTCGCGGCGAATCGCTCTACCACGCGCAAGGGATTCCCGGCACGTCCCCCGTCGTAAGCGTTCGCGCCGGGGTTTTAGCGCGATTGCAAACCGTGGTGGACGCCCTACCGCCCGACTTGACGCTCCTTGTTTTCGACGGCTACCGCTCGCTCGCCGTGCAACAGTGGCTCTGGGATACGTACCTCGCTCAGATTCGCGCCGAACAGCCGCACCTTTCAGACGCCGAAGTGAACGCCGTGCTTCGCCGGTTTGTCGCCGCACCGGTCGCCGACCCGCTCCGTCCGCCGCCGCACCGAACCGGAGGCGCGGTAGATGTTTATCTGGTGGACGCGACCGGGGTGTCGCTACCGATGGGAACCGCGCCGGACGAAGTTGCCCCTGAATCGGTCACACGGCATTTCGAGGACGTTCCCACCGAACCGTTTACCGCGAACCGCCGCCTTCTCTGGCACGCCATGACAAGCGCGGGGTTCGCCAATTACCCCGGCGAATGGTGGCACTACGAGTACGGCAATCAGCGGTGGGCGAATATATCGGGCGCGGGCGTCGCTGTGTACGGATTGCCGGGTGGCTACGACGCCGGGATTTAAACCAAGCCCTGCCGTGCCGCCAAGAGTGCCGCCTCCGCCCGCGAATTAACCTCTAACTTTGCGAAGATATTGCTAATGTGGTTTTTCACTGTTTTCTCGCTGATAAACAGTTCGGTAGCGATTTCCTTGTTGCGCTTCGCTTTGCCGACTTGCGTGAGCACTTCGCGTTCGCGCTCGGTCAGTTCGGCGAAAACCGCGTTATCAGCGGCACGTTGCGTGGATAACCGCCCGAACTCCGACAGCACCCGCATCACCAAACTCGGATGGAGCAACGCTTCGCCGGATGCCACCGCCCGCACCGCCGCAAGGGTATCATCGGGCGGCGAGTCTTTCAGCACATAGCCTTTCGCGCCCGCTTTGATCGCGGCGAAAACGCGCTCGTCGTCATTGTAGATGGTGAGAATCACGACCCCGATCTGCGGCGATTCGCGGCGCAGGGTTTCCGTGAGTTCGATTCCCGTGACGTGCGGCATGGCAATATCGGTCAGCACCACGTCGGGCTTTTGTGCGCGAATCACCGATAGTGCCTTCGCGCCGTCGCTCGCCGTGCCGACCACGGTAATATCGTCTTCGAGCGACAAAAGACGCGCCAGCATTTCGCGGGTCATCGTTTCGTCCTCGGCAATCACAAGGCGAATCGGGGACGCGGGTACGGGAACGGGTTCCATGCGGGTTTTATTCGCCGCGTGGAACCCGTTTTCCTGTTTGTCGAAGGCTACGCTACTTGCGGCGTCGCACCACGACCACCGCCATCATGCCCAGCGCGAGCAGTCCGAGGGTTGCCGGTTCGGGAACCACAGCCACGGCAGGAGAGGCATCAAGGCGGATGTTATCGAAGTAGCTGCTTCGCCCGAAGTCGTAAGTGCTATTCGCAAGAAGCGCGACGCGCAAATCCTGCCCTACCAATCCGGGACTATCCACGGTGCTAACAATGGTGGAAAAATCGGCGAACGCCGTATCGGACAAATCGTTGTAATCCCGAAGCGACGTTGCGGTCAGCACCCCGTTCGCGGAAAAGCCAAACCCGACATTGATTACCCCCCCGCCATACCCGGTAGTCCGCGCTTGCGCCACGGTGAGCGTGTAAACCGTGTTCGCCGCGAACACACCGAGTGAATCGCTGGTGAGTTGCCCCGTAGAATTGTTGGGCGTAGTCGAACTGCCATCGTTGTTATCAAGGGCGATCGCACCGATGTAGTTGCCATCCTGACCGCCAAGCGCGGTTGCCGGGCGAACGGTATCGCCCCGCGTGATAGCGGGAGAAACCCCGGTGTACGCGAAGTTCGGAGTGTTGCCGAAATCGGTGGAACCCGCCCCGACCGTGGAACTTTCAAACGAGGCGTTCGGGACGGTGATAGGTGCGGCGACGACCGGCACGGTAAGTGCGGCGAAAACGAGAGTGGAGACAACGCTCCCCGATAATACAAAACGGTTCATAGCAAAAGCCTTTCTTTGCAAACCGCCGCGGACAATCTTTATCTGCGGTGGCACGATAAATCAATGTGCCAGTTGATTATACGGGGATTTCTCGCAGTTTGCAAAATTAGTTTCGCAATAATGAAATGTTTTAGCGAAACCAATTTTTCGCGGACTGATTGGAGCGTACACGAAAAAAGCCCCCCTTCCGAAGAAGGGTGGCTTTTCATCTTACCGTGATTGGACCGTAACTTAGTTCACGTGGAACGTGCCGGTGAAACCACACATATCGCCACCGGGGATCGGCTCGTTGGTGACGATAGCGCACGGAGGAGTCGCTGCCGCACCTACGTTGCGAAGACCTGCCGCCGGAGCCGCGCCTTGTGCCGCCGCTGTTGAGACGTTGGCGCGGGTCGGGAAGTAGATGCTACGGTTGGTCGCGTTGTTAGGAGCGGCGACATTTTCCACAACGATTTTCGACCACTTGACATGACCGTCTACGTAGGACACGTTCGCACCGTCGCTGTGGCGGTTGACCGCGGTCTGCGAAACAACGTCACGAAGAGGCGGGGCGGCGGGGTTGGGCGTCAAGTTCGGAGCCGTCCCGGTGAACGGAGCCACTTGGTCCGTCGGCAAGGCGGTGCCGAAAACGATGCCGTGTCCCGACGCAAGGTATTGTCGGCTCGCGCTCGGTGCAACCCCGTTACCCGTGTTAGTGAACTGTGCACGCGGGTCTTGACCGTCGGCGTTGATCGTCAACACGGTGGAAGCAACCGCGGCAGCGGCGGCTTGCGATTTACCGGCAAGCAGGTCGTTATACATATAGTCGTTGATCGTGTTGCCAGCAGCTGCGGCGATCGTGCCACCGGGGCGCGCCCCCGACGGATCTTGGAACAGTTGGTTCGCCTTGATATACGGCTGAAGCAAACCTTGCACGATAACAAACGGACCGCCGGGAGCAGGACCCGTCGAGTAATCCGGTCCCCACGGAATGTAAACACCGGCGGGGGTAGCGGAAGCGACCGGCGGGAACTTCTCGTCGTAGTCTTGGATGTACTGAATGAAGCCAAGAGCGATCTGCTTTTGGTTCGATGCATCCGACGCTTGGCGGGCTTTTGCGCGAGCCTTGGCGAACACCGGGAACAGGATAGCGGCCAGAATGGCGATGATGGCGATGACGACGAGCAGCTCGATGAGCGTAAAGCCACGTCGTGCGGTTTTGATGGAGTTCATTGTAGAACCTTTCAACAAACGGGTATGGATTAGGATGAATAAAAGATCAACATCGAAGTCCCCTCCGACTTGACCAGACTTTCGTCTGACCCCATAGTATCACACCAGAAGTTTCGCGCAAATTATTCAAACGATTTGACGAAAATATTTTGAAACTCTTTTCTACCCCGTTTTATACGCGGCTAAACAGGTTGCCGGGAAACCGACGAATCAGGCTTTTCATTTCAAGGAGCGTCGCCGCGACATTTGCCTCCGGCGCGGAAAGACCCGCCGCCTGTGCCACCGTGTCAAACGGAAGCGGTTCTGCGGAAAGCGCGGCGTAGAACACCGATTCGCCGGGCGGCAAATCGGGGGACGGCACGGGTTTGGGCGGGACGGGCGTCACAGGCAAAACGAAGTTTTCGCCGACTTTCGGTTCCGACGCGGTGACTACCGGCGCGAGGCTTGCCACCGGTTCGCGGCGCGGACGCGGAATGGGTTCCTCCTGCGCGGCAATCACGATGCCGAGCGAAGTGAGGACATCTTCCGGCGAATCGGCTAAAATCGCGCCGTCTTGAATCAGTTTATGCCCGCCGCGAGACGCCCCCGTGTCCACCGCGCCCGGCACGGCGTACACGTCGCGCCCGTATTCCGCGCTGAACCGCGCTGTGCCGAGTGCGCCCGACTTGTCGGGTGTCTCGACCAGCACCGATGCCCGTGCCATTCCGGCGATAATGCGGTTGCGTGTCGGAAATCGCCACGGTTCCGGCTTGGTTTGCAGGGGAAACTCCGAAACGATGGCTCCGCGCCCGTTTTGCAAAATCCGCTCGAACAAAGCCCGGTGCGCCGCCGGGTAGACAATATCCACACCGCACCCCAAAACCGCGACCGTGCGCCCTCCGGCATCGAGTGCGCCGGTGTGCGCCGCCGCGTCAATACCGAGTGCGCCCCCAGAAATCACCGTCAAGCCCTGTGCCGCGAACGCCGCCGCAAACCGGCTCGCCTGCGCCAAGCCGTAGTTGGAGGCACGGCGCGTTCCGACAACGGCGATTCCGTAGCGGTCACCCGGTAGCAGTTCGCCGCGCACCCACAAAATCGGCGGCGCGTCGGACAAATCACGCATCGTCGCCGGGTACGACGGGTCGGAGGAAAGCACGGCGACCGTGCCGCTTGCCACGGCGCGGGCGAGAAGTTTCGGGTCAAGGGGCGCGTCGCGCAACTCTTTCAGCCGTCCGACCTGCTTTTCGGTCAAGCCAATCGGCGACGATTGCCAGACGGTAGCCCCCGCCGATAGAACTACGGACGGGGTAGCCCCCGATTCCAGCAGGGCGCGGACGCGGTGCGCGGGAAGGTCGGCGGACGCGATTTTGTGACAGGCGATAAACTCGCGGTTCGCCGGGTCACTCTCATTCGCGGTTGGTGCAAAGCGGGTAGCGACACCATTTTCCGCCCCCGCTTCGTCGGTTTCTATCTCGTATGCCACTGCCGGTGCTTATATTCCGCCCGGCTTGTTGCCGCCACGGGGCGCGGGAGGCGCGGCGTTCGCGCTCGACGTGCGCCCTTTCGCGCCGAGGTAGTTCACCGTAGGAGCCTTCAGGTTGTTGTCCACCACGAACGACCATGTTTCGGTCAGGGTGTTTCCTTTGAAGTCTTTCGCGGTCAACGTCACCGTATGGCGACCGTTCGACAGCGACGCCGTTTGATCCACCTGCTTACCGGAGCGCGGACGCTGATAAAAGGCGATATTGAGCGACTCATTGTAGCCGGTGGTCACTTCGATGCCATCAATCGCCATCTTGAGCGATTCGGTGTCGAGACCGGAGCCGGGGTCGGTGATAGTGCCGGTGATTACCATGCCGGGCCCGCCGAAGATGGACTGCGCCGAGACCGGATACCGCGCCGACAGAATCGGGGCAGTGGTATCGGGGGCGTCGGGGCGGAATGCCGACAGTGAGCCGTCGTCGGTCGGGATATACAGTGCGCCGTTCGCCGCCGCTATAGGCGAGGTCACGGTCGCATCATTGAGTAACGTCGCGCTTGCCCGGCTCGCGCTCGGTTGCGAACGGTATGTCCACAGCGTTTTGCCGTCCTCTTTCGACAGTGCAACCACGATACCGCGCTTCGTCGGCACATAAATTACATCACCGACAATCGTTGCCGCCGCAGAGGGCGGCGCGGGCAGAACGGCGGGTTTCGCCCACGCGGTGCGATTGTTCGACGACTTCACGGCGTACATACGAAACTCCTGCGTCGCGGAGTCGCGGCAGGAAACGAACACAACCCCGTCGGCGGCGGACGGTGGCGCGAGGATTTCGCCGGGAAAAGTCAGTGTCCAGCGGACATTCCCGGAGGTCGGTTGAATCGCGTACAACCGAGGCCCCGTTGGAATATAGAGCGAGTTGTCGGCATAAATCAGCGAGTCGGGCGCGTACTTAAACGGCAACCGATACCGCCATTTACCCTTGCCGCTCAGTTGCGCCACGGCGTGAACGTTCTGGTCGGCGGTGGTGAAGAACAGGTAGCCATCCGCCGAAATCAGCGCGGAGTTAATGTTCTCATTGGTTTTGTACGTGGTTCGCCAGTTGCCCGACGGCGTAAGTGTTTCGGCGTCAAAGGCGTAAACGGTGTTGTCGTTCGAGCCAAAATAAATGGTTCCCTCGGCAATCAGCGGGGTTCCGGCGACCGCGCCCCCGGTGCGAATCTTGTTGATTTCGCTCCCGCTCCCGGCGTCCAGAATATAGAGGAAGCCGTCCGACGCGCCGATATAGATGCGCCCGTTGTTCACCACCGGCGCGGTCTGGAACACGGCTTTGTCCTTCATACCGTAATCGTTCGGGAACACCCACCGGCGCGAACCGGTTTTGGTGTCGAGGGCGAACAGCACCGCGCCCGCGTTCGGGTCGGGGTTATTTTTACCGGCGAAATACGCGGTTTCTCCAACCACGGTCGGCGACGAAGCCGACGCGGCGGTCGCCGACAGGGGCGTACCGGTGTACCGCCACAGCAAAGAAAGCGGCGGCGCGATGGTTTCTTCCGAGCGTCCGGTGCGCCGATCGCCACCGCCAAGCGTGGGCCAGTCTTCGGCACAGGCGCGGTACGTAGCGACGCCAAGCGCGGCGGCAACAGTTAAAATTATCGGTAAATGACGCTTCAAGCGTTGAATCATGGTTTTCCTTTAAGGTGAAACAAGTTTCACCTGAGTTCGGTTATCGGACGCACCCGCACTCCCGGTCACCCTATTATAGCAAGGGGCGAAAGCGATGGTCAAGCCCCGTGCTTTTCACGGCGGGGCAACGGGCATGAGCGGCTTTGCCATTGTTTCATCGGGCGGCTTCGGCACGGAAACGGGAAACGCGAACCGGTCACCATTTGGCAAGGTGGCGATAACCTCGCTGGTTCCGCTACGCAGGGCGAGAAAATTGCCGCCCTGCGACACAAACCCCGCATTGCCGACAACGCTCCACGTCGCGCCGTTTTTGTTTTTTCTATTTATATTAGACGGTATTTGGAAGCGATGTGTTTCACCGACCGCAAGTTTCCCGTTAAACGCGGGGTTCAGCACCAACCGGGGCGGCTTGACCGTAGTCTTTTTCGGGTCACTTAGCACCACGGCGTTCGCCACCGGGCGTTCCGCGCCGTCGCTCGGTGAGTTCGACACCCCGCCGCGCACCACGAACGTAGTGGAGCCACCGCCATCGAAATTGACCCCGCGCACCGCGCCGAACTTCAAAAGCAGTGCCGCCGTCTCGGCGAGCGTCGCCCCCCGGCTCAGACGCGGTTGGCGTCCGTCCACGGTGAGGAGCAGAATTTCACCGTCAGCGCACATGCCCGCCGCCGTGCGCGGATGTCGCGCCGTGCTGAACGATCCGCCAAAGCCTTCCGCGGTGTCGGTGATCGCGGGTTTGCCGTCCTCGACAAGGCGGGGTCCACCGGCAATCGCGTGGCGGATTTTTTCCGTGGACGGTAGCGCGTCGTAACGCACCGAAAGTTTCGTGCCAAGTTTCGCGTGATCGCGTAGATACTGCCCCGCTTCGCCGTTTCCCGACACCACTACAGTGTTCGCGGCGAGCGGCAGTCCCCCGCCCGCGCCGACAAGCGATACGGTTCCGGTTAGCGTTTCGCCAAAGCGCACCGACTTGACGCCGGTCAGCACCACCTCGGTTCGGTCGGGCGCGGGCAATGTCGCGGTGAAAAAGCGCGGTGTATACAGGAGCAGTTCGGCGGACTTGCCGCCTTTGCGGTTCAAACCGCTAAGAGCGAACCCCGCGCCGTCCGCCGCCGTCACCGTGCCGGAGCCGGAAAACGCCGCCATGCCCGCCTTGCCTTTGTCGTCCCAAAAGAGCGCGGTGCGATTCATCAAAGGTTCGGTGATCGCCGCGCCGTTCTCGATATTAATGCCGAGAGGGTGTCCGCTACTGAAAGTGAAAAACGAAGCGTTGATACTGACCAGCGCATTGTTGCGGGCGGCGATACCCGATACGGTTTCGCGCCCCTGTGTGCGGTTGTTCTGCCAGACGGTGCCGCCACCGAGGGCGGAGCGGAGGCGGTCGCCTTTCGCGGCATCGCGGGCAATTCGTACCACGCTGACCACGAGCGGACCGCCGGGTGCGCCAACCGGCGTGATTTCCTGTGTCCAGACTACGCCGGGGGCAAGTGTCGTTTCGATGCGTTCGGCGACGCGAAAGCCGGTAACAACGGAAGCGGGTGACGCGGCGGGCGCGGGCGACTGCGCCGCAACCGGTGCGGCGGCGAACGCGGTGAGCAGGAGCGCGGCAAAAACGAATCGCCGCCCGCGCCGGGCAAAACTTGTTTTGACCCCAAAAGCGCGAAGCGGCGACACAAAGGATTCCCGGACAGGGATTCGAACCCCGATAAACAGACCCAAATTCTGCTGTCCTACCATTAGACGATCCAGGATAACCATTCAGGAAGTGAAGCGGAAGTTTCCCCGCGACGTTTCCGGCAATATAGTATCATGCTTCGCGGGCGGTGTCCCGTTTTTACAACGCTTTTTGAATAACTTTTTTTGTCTTGTTTGAAGCCACCAGTTCGGAAAATCCATCACCAAGGTATCGTTAATCAATGCGGCAAATACCGAAGCGTTCGCGCTCAATCGGGAGCGTGTTCGCCCCGGTAGACTTGCCGGTCTTTTCCATTCCCCCTGCAAAATCGGTCGCATTTGCCGAGAATCCTTCTGAGTACATTTTGTTTGCCCGCTAAAAACGCTACAGATCGCCGAGAAAGCAAACGACTCACAAAGGAAAAGAAATGACACGCACTCTCTTAATCGCTCTAACCGTAACAGTCCTTGCGACCGCCACCGGCGTGGCGAACGCCGATGTTATCTACGGATCGACCACCGATTCGCTGTACACAATCAACACCACCACCAACGCTCAAACGCTAATCGCGGCGACCGGTTTGACGAACATCAACGGTCTCGCTTACGATTCCGCCAGCAATTCGCTCTTTTACCGCAACGGTTCCAGCGGGACGAATCAAGGGAACGGGGCGTTGTACCGCTACAATCTTTCCGCCCCGCCCGCCACGGCTCAATCGCTTGTGGTTGCCGCGACGTTCTTCACGAACAATCCGGGACAGAGCATCGGCGCGGCGACTAACGCATCGTTCTATAACGGCAACTACTGGTTCGTCGGGCAGGGTAGCGACGTGCTGGTTCGCTTCAACCCGTTCACGCAAGTGGTTGCTACCTTTGCCAACTTCGATAATACAGCAAGCACATTCGCCTTCAACGGCGATATTGCGATTGACCGCAACGGTGTTCTGTACGGTTCGTCCGCGGATCGGTTTTGGAGCGTGAATATTGCCAGTGGCTTGCCGACCGGCTACGCTTCGATTGTGAACGTCGGTAGCAACCAGACGAACTCGGTCAACCGACAACTCGCTTTCGGTGCAAACGGCACAACGCTGTTCGGCTACAAAGACGTTGGCGGAACGCGACAATGGGCAAATATCGCGCCGAATGGCGTAACGTCGGATGTTCCCGCCCCGCTGTCCAACGTTCGCCCCTACCTCGACTTGGCGAGTGCCGCCGTGATACCGGAACCGGGAACCGCTACGTTGTCGCTTCTCGGCGTCGTCGGTGTCGGATTAGGCATTCTGCGCCGACGCAAGTAGAAGCACATCACAAAAAAGAACGACGCCGCGCAATTTTGTGCGGCGTCTTTTTTTGCGTCCGCTCGCACGAAGGGTCTGCGGTATAATACGCTTATATGTCACTCAATACCCGCTCCCGCACTATCACCGAAGGCGTCCAGCGTTCGCCGAACCGCGCCATGCTTCGCGCCGTTGGCTTCTCCGATGCCGATTTTCAAAAGCCGATTGTCGGTATCGCGTCCGCGCACTCAACGATTACGCCGTGCAACATGGGGATTCGCCCCCTTGCCGAACGCGGCGAAGCCGCGATCAGGGAAGCCGGGGGGATGCCGCAAACGTTCGGCACGATCACCGTTAGCGACGGCATTTCGATGGGAACCGAGGGCATGAAGTATTCGCTCGTTTCCCGCGAAGTAATCGCCGATTCGATTGAAACCGCAGTAATGGCGCAAAGCATGGACGCCGTTCTGTGCATCGGGGGTTGCGACAAGAATATGCCCGGCGCGATGATCGGAATCGCCCGTATGAACATTCCGGCGATTTTCGTTTATGGTGGGACGATAAAGCCCGGCAAGTATCGCGGCAAGGATTTAACGATTGTGTCGGCGTTCGAGGCGGTCGGCGCGTTTTCCCACGGCAAGATTGACACCGAGGAGTTTGAGGGGGTCGAAAACCACGCCTGCCCCGGCGCGGGGTCGTGCGGCGGAATGTTCACCGCAAACACGATGAGTTCAGCATTCGAGGCGATGGGCATGAGTCTGCCGTACTCGTCCACGATGGCGGCGGAGGACGCCGAAAAAGCAGAATCGGCGGCTCAAAGCGGCGCGGTTTTGCTGGACGCCGTGCGGGCGCAACGGTTGCCCCGCGACATTATCACGCGCAAATCTATCGAAAACGCGATTGCCACCATCATGGCGATTGGCGGTTCCACGAACGCGGTGCTTCACTTTCTCGCCATCGCGCACGCCGCCGAAGTCCCGCTCACGATTGACGATTTCGAGGCGATACGGCTTCGCGTTCCGGTACTGTGCGACCTGAAACCAAGCGGCAAATATGTCGCCACCGACTTGCACGACGCCGGGGGCATCCCGCAGGTGATGAAAATGCTCCTCGTCAACGGTCTGCTCCACGGCGACTGCCTGACCATCACCGGGCAAACCGTCGTCGAATCGCTCGCCGAAATCCCCGAAACGCCCCGCACCGATCAGGACGTGATCCGCCCGTTCGACAAGCCGATCTACGCGCAGGGACATCTGGCGATTCTCAAAGGTAACCTATCGCCCGAAGGCGCGGTCGCCAAAATCACCGGCGTCAAGTCGCCGAAAATTACCGGGCCTGCCCGCGTGTTCGAGTCGGAAGAAGAGTGCATGACGGCGGTTTTAGCCGGTGCGATCAACGCGGGCGACGTGCTGGTAATTCGCTACGAGGGTCCGAAAGGCGGACCGGGAATGCGCGAAATGCTCTCGCCCACATCGGCGATTATCGGTGCGGGCTTGGGCGATTCGGTCGGGCTAATCACCGACGGACGCTTTTCGGGCGGAACCTACGGGTTGGTCGTCGGTCACGTCGCCCCGGAAGCGGCGGTCGGCGGCACGATTGCCTTGGTTCACGAGAACGATTCCATCACCATTGACGCCGAAACCCTGCAACTAACGCTGAACGTTCCCGACGCGACAATTGCCGAACGCCGAGCCGCGTGGGTTCCGAAACCGCCGCGCTACACGCGGGGCGTTTTGGCGAAGTACGCGAAACTGGTTAGCACGTCGTCGCTCGGCGCGGTCACGGACTTGAACGTGTTATGACAACTATCCCCGGACAACCCTCTGCCGACGCTGACCTTCAGAAACTTGTGAAGTTCAACGAAGCCGCCCGCACACGGGTTCCGGTGGAGCAAATCGAGCATATCCTCACCTTGCTCCGCAATCTGCGGAAACGTCCGGGTATGTTCGTCGGGTGGGCGG
>JACMIU010000474.1 GCA_014380985.1 Armatimonadota bacterium
ATACCCGGCAAAATGTGTTGCACGAACCATGCCACAGCAATCGCGTTCGGCGGGTAGGTCAGCGAGCCGTTGTAGAGGAGCCGACCGGGGACGGGAAGGTCAATGCGCGGGGCGTGGGCGGAGCCGTCCACGCCGTTCGGAACCACGGCGACGGGAATGTCGGTTCCGCCGAGCAGTTCGGCAAGCGCGTCCGCCTCCTCCTGCGACACCACGGTCAGCGCGGCGAACCGGCGCAGTTCGCGCTTCCAATAGGCGTTGTGCTTCGCCTTCGTCAGCGACGCCAGCAGTCTCGTTTTCGTATCGGGCGCGGTGGCGACGGCGCGTGCAACACCGGTGATCTCCACTTCCTCCAAGAGGATGGGGACGCCATGCGTTTCGCGGGGAATAAACGGCGCGGCGGCGAGTTGGAAGGCGATACAGACGTCTGGCTTGCGGCTCAATTCGGCTTCCATCGCGGCAACCATCGCGGGATTCTGCGTTTCCGCGACCGAGCGCGGCACGGGCGAAAGTAGCGTTCCGAGCGGGGAGCCCCCCTTACCGTCGTGCCACCGCCAAGGGAAAACTTGCACCGATTCGCAGATCGCGGAAAGGGCGGCGTGGTCGGCGGTGTCCGTGATGTCGTCCTGCAAGCCGGTGACAAGCCGAATCGTGTGTCCGGCATCGTGCCACGCACGGAGCAAATGGAACGCCCGAAGTCGGGAGCCGTTATCGGGCGGGGCGGGAAACCATGGCGACAGCACGAGCAGATTCACGGCTTGGCAAGCCCCGGCGGAAACAGAACGTGCGGGTAGGCATGAATCGCTAAGTCGAGCGTCACCAGTGGGCAGTTCGCCTCCCGCGCCGTCGCAACGATCAAACGGTCGGCAGGGTCTTTGTGAAAACTCCCCGGTAGTTGCACGGAGTCAACGGCGATTTGCGGAGTGATGTCCAGCGCGATGATTCCGGGAAGCGACAGGGCGTTGGCAATCCAGTCTTGCACGAGAACGGCAAACTGCAACCTGCCGCCTTCCGCGAGTTTGGCAACTTCCCAGCAGGAGATAGCGGACACACCGATACCGGTTGCCACGTTGTCCGCTACATAATCGCGGTATTCGGGGGGCAACTTTGTGCCACCGTCCGTGTACCAGATCCAGATATGGGTATCGATCACAATCATTCGTTGCGCATCGCGTTCCAATCGTCGGGGTCGGTGGCGGGCGCGAACGGATCGTCGTAGCGAAGCAGTGCGCCGACAAGGGAAAGGGCGGGAACCGTTTCCATGGGGGGCGGGAGCGGCGCGACCGTCACCTGCACAAAGTGACCGGGCGCGAACGGCATATTTTCCAGCAACACCGAACCGTCGGCGCGTACTTGCGCCGTGATGGGCGGGGAAAAGTGGGGCGCGTTCTGCATGAGTGTTTCTCCTGCCGCATTATACCGCGTCCGTGCCGCGTCGCCGCAGGAAGGAATACGGCAACCTGTTGCAGAATCGGCTTCCTGACAAAAACCGGAACCGTTCGCCCCGCGCTGGTATCCAAAAATATACGCGGTTCGCGCTTCCTAACGCCCAAGCCGCTCACCTAAGGAGTTTAATTTTCTTTATGACCGATATTCCCCGACCCGAATACCCGCGTCCCCAATTTACCCGCCCGGACTGGCTTTGCCTGAACGGCACATGGCAGTTTGAAGCCGATTACGGCGACTCCGGTTTGGCGCGTGGCGTCAAAGACCGCGATCTTGTCGGCACGATAACCGTGCCGTTCTGCCCCGAATCCGAAGCATCGGGCGTTCACCATCCCGATTTTCTGAACGCCGTTTGGTATCGGCGAACCGTCGCTATTCCCGGCGAGTGGGCGGGGCGCGACGTGTTGCTTCATTTCGGCGCGGTGGACTACGACGCCACGGTTTGGGTCAACAGGGTCGAGGTCGCCCGCCACCGGGGGGGCTTCACGCCGTTTGTCGCCGATTTAGCCGGGGTTGCCGAAGGGGGAACCGACGCCGTTATCGTCGTGCGGGCGATAGACAAACACAAGCAAGCGAAACCGATGGGCAAACAGGCAAACCAGTTCGCGCCGTACTCGTGCTTCTACACGCGCACCACCGGCATCTGGCAAACCGTTTGGATGGAACCCGTGCCGAAAATGTCCGCACTGAAACGTCCGCGAATCACGCCCGATCTTGCGAACGCCACAATCCGCCTCGAACAACGCATTACGCAGAACGCGCCCGGTTTGCGCCTTCGTGCCACGCTGACCGACGAACACGGCACGGTGGCGACGGCGGAAACCCGCGCCGACCTTGATCTTGCCCCGCGCCTCGACCTACCAATCCCCGCCGACCGGGTGCGCGTTTGGGACATGGCTGACCCGCATTTGTACGGCGTCACGATTGAACTGTTGGACGCGGACGGCAACACGGTGGATAAAGCGCAGTCCTACACCGGCTTGCGTAGCGTTTCGATTGACGGCAAGAAGGTGCGTATCAATGGAAAATCGGTGTTTCAACGCCTGATTCTGGATCAGGGCTACTGGATAGAATCGGTGATGACCGCGCCCTCCGACGCCGAGTTAGTCGCCGATATTCAGCGTTCTTTGGATGCCGGGTTTAACGGGGCGCGTCTTCACCAAAAAGTGTTCGAGGAGCGGTTTTTGTACCACGCCGACCGAATGGGCTATCTGTGCTGGGGCGAGTTTGGCGACTGGGGTTGCTCCGACCAAGGACCGGTTTGGAACCACCAGCAACCGGGGGCGACGTATATCACGCAGTTCCTCGAAGCGTTGGAGCGCGATTACTCGCATCCGGCGATTATCGGCTGGTGTCCATTAAACGAAACTTGGCAGGTCAACTCGGACGGTATCGTGGTGCTGGACGACGTGACGCGGGGAATGTTTCTCGCCTGCAAGGCGATGGACACGTCGCGCCCGGTGCTGGACACGTCCGGCTACTCGCACCGCGTTTCCGAAACCGATATTTACGATAGCCACGACTACGAGCAGGACCCGGCGAAGTTCGCGCAAAATCACGCGGGGCTGGCGACCAATGCGCCATACCTCAACAAGCACGACAAGAAGCCTATCAGCGTGCCGTACCGGGGGCAACCGTACTTCGTGTCCGAGTTTGGCGGCATCTGGTGGAACCCGGCGGCGTTCGACAGCAAGGAATCGTGGGGTTACGGTGAGCGCGTCCAGTCGCTCGAAGAATGGTACACGCGCTTCGCGGGGCTGTTCACCGCGCTTCTCGACGACCCCAATATGTTCGGCTACTGTTACACGCAACTGACCGACATTTACCCCGAAGAGAACGGCTTATATACGTTCGGGCGCGAGCCGAAGTTTGACATGGCGCGAATCAAGGCGGTGCAGTCGCGCAAAGCCGCCATTGAGGAGTAGGTTGTAAGGATTTGAAGTCAGACGGTAAGCCCGGTGATTGTGGAGGCGGACTTTATCCGCTAACCAACCGTCGGGCTTACCGATGGCTTTGCTATCTACGACGGCAACGAAGCGGCGGCGACCGCGATAGAAACGAAATCGCTCGCCTTCAGGCTTGCGCCGCCAATCAGTCCGCCGTCAATATTCGGCTGAACGAGCAGTTCGCTCGCGTTGTCGGGCTTCATCGAACCGCCGTATAAAATCCGTACCGCGCCGCCGGTTTCGGCGTCGTACAAGTCGCTCACGGTGGCGCGAATGATGCCGCACACGCGGTCGGCTTCGTCGGAAGAGCAGGTTTTGCCCGTTCCGATTGCCCACACCGGCTCGTAGGCGAACACGATTTGCGCTATCTGCGCCGTGAAAATACCGTCCAAAGCCCCCTCGACCTGCGCCCGAATCACGCCGTCGGTGTCGCCGTTTTCGCGTTCGTTCAGCGTTTCGCCGACGCAGACAATCGGTTTCAAGTCAGAAGCAAGAGCGGCGACGGTTTTGCGATTCACCGACGCATCGGTTTCGCCGAAGTACTTCAGAACGCCCTCGGTAAAGTCCGGCTCCGCGACGCCGAAGCGACCGCGCCGCTCCGAATGCCCGATGAGAACAAACGAAACGCCCGCATCGGACAGCATTTCAGCCGAAACCTGTCCAGTGTACGCGCCCGCCGATTTCCAGTAAACGTCCTGTGCGCCGAGCGCGATGGGGCTGTTGTCACCCAGCACCGATTTCAGCGCGTGTAGCACGGTGAACGGTGGGCATACCGCGATTTCAACTCCGCTAACATTTGCCGCTTTGTCGCGCACCTCGGTTATCAGCACGGTCGCTTCCGCCGTTGTGCCTTTGTTCATCTTCCAGTTGCCCGCGATAAGCGGCGTTCGTTTCGTCATAATTTTAGCCTTTTTGGTGAAAAGTTTCGTCGGTTCTATTCGCCGGAAGGGGTGTCGCTTCCTTTATCCCTAACGAAATGTTCCGCACTGCGCCAGTGAATAGGTGCAAGTCGCTCGCATTTCGCACCACGGTTTCGCCGACGCGAAAGTTTTCAAAAGAAATGTTTTCCACGGGGCTTTCTTCATCGAACCCGCCGATAACCGATGGCGCATTATAGCCGTTAGCGACGCAGGAAATATCATGGAAGCGGATGTTCTCGATGCGCCCGCGTTTCTCATCGCGGCTGTAGCGCGAGTGTAGCACCCGAATATCCACCAACAAATCGAAATAATGTTCGACGCGGATACTTTCATATAGAACGTTTCGTATGGTGGCACGGTCGCCGTTGTGAATCGTGAAAACGCCGCCGTAGCCGTGCGCGGCGATAACGTCGCAATCGAGGAAAACGATATTTTCGATGGTGTCACACTGCGTTTCGTAGCCGATTTCCAGCACGTTCCCGGCGCGGTCGTTATGCAAAACGCACCGCTCAACAACCACATTACGCACATCGCCGCGCCAATCCACGATTCCGGCGGTTGCGGCAGTTTGGGCGCGTTCGCCCTCGACGTAGTTGACCGATTTCACGGCGACGCAATCGTCATTGGTGCGGATGAAGCAGTCGGATACTCGGACGTTTTCCGACCCGACAATATCAATGCCGTCTCCCGTGACCTGCCACGTCAGCAGGCGGACGTTTTCTACTTCGACGTTGCGACACGCGCCGAAAACCACGTTCCATGTCGGCGAGCCAACCGATACGATATTTTCCACGTGCACATGGTCGCAGTTTTCAAAAACAAGAAGACGCTTCGTGTGGTACGGGAGCGCGGAAGCGTCCATGATTCCCTGCCCGCGCACCGAAACGTTGGTGGAGTTCGCGGCGCGAATCCCGGTGTTTCGTAGAACCGCGCCGCCTTCGATGTAGACGCTTTGCCCGTCCGATAGGTGCAGGAAATCGCCCGCGTCATGCACCTTTCCCGCCGCGAAAAAATGAACGGTGGGGTCGGCGGGATTGGGTCTTTCGCGGTCGGGGAGACTGGCGAACAGGTAGAGCGGTGGCAAACCGGCAAACTCCACGGCAAGGTTTTGCGGCACGGCAAGCACGATTCGTACCGTTTCCCCGAACGCTTCAGCGACGATATTGCGCGATAGGGGACGCACGGTAGGAAGTTCGCCCGCGCCAATCTCGTAGGGAGAGCGTGGGCGAATCTCGACTGTCACCGCGCCGGTTTCGGCGGAGTCAAACGCCCATGTCGCTATGGCGGCAATCGCGGTCGGATAGACGAAAACCGGTTCGCCGTTCACGAAAACCGCGTAATCGGGCGACGCGGCGCCGCCTTCGGGGGCGGGAAAAATCTCCATAGCCATAGTTGTACCTGCTACGCTACCGTTTTTTAGCGTAGTTCGGACAAAATGGCTCGCGCTATCATCAGGTAGATAAACAAGCCGGTGGTATCTACGAGCGTGGTAATCAGCGGTGACGATACTAACGCCGGGTCAATCTTGAACCGCTGTGCCGCGAGCGGAATCATGGACGCCAGCACGTTCGACCACGCGCAAATCGCCCACACCGTGAGCGCGACCACGAGCGAAAAGTCAAGCCGTTTTTCCAGCGTATAAGCGCGGATAAAGGCGATTACCGCGAGTAGTGCGCCGAGCAGAAAGCCGTTGCCGAGTTCTTTCCATAACACGCGCAGGGCATCACGCCCGCGCACTTCGCCGACCGACATAGCGCGAATCACGGTGGAGACGGTTTGCGCCCCAGCGTTACCGCCCGTGCCGACAAGTAGCGTGAAGAAGAACGACAACGCCGGGACTTTGTTGAGTTCGGATTGGTTTTCGTCTAAGACAACCGTGGTCAGTAGCGAGGCGACAAAGAGCATGGCGAGCCACGGAACCCGCGAGCGCACCACGCGCCAAATAGGAACGCTGAAATACGGCAGGTTGAGGGCGTCGGTGCCGACGCCGCCTTGCTTCAGGGCGTCCTCGGTTTGCTCCTCAACCAGCACGTCCACCACGTCATCCACGGTGACGATGCCGACCAAGGAGCCGTTTCTGTCTAAGACGGGAATCGCGGAAAAGTCGTACTTGCCGATGGTTTGTGCGACGATTTCTTGGTCGGTATCTACCGTGACCGTGATCGGTTCGGGCGTCATCACCTGCGCGATGCGAGCGTTCGGCGCGGCGCGTACCAGATCGCGGAGCGAAATCACGCCGACCAGTTTTTCAAAGTCGTGACGCCCGCCGTCGGTGACGTACAAATCGGACAGCGTTTCGATTTCGGGCGGCGCGGCGCGAATCGTGGCGAACGCTTCTTCCACGCTTTGCGTGCCGGACAATCGCA
>JACMIU010000475.1 GCA_014380985.1 Armatimonadota bacterium
GCGAACGAAAGGAACCTATGAAGATGAAAGCGATAACCGACAAATCCACGAATGTCCCCGTCTACAAGAACGGCGCGAACGGTCACGCCCCCATTGTACCGACCCGCAACGAACTAATCGAAGCCTTGATGCGAACCGATGGCAAAGCGGAAATTATCAATGGAAAGGTGGTTAAGTTTATGGCAAGTGGCGATATGCCCAGCAGTGCCGCGAAAAACATTGTCTTCGCGCTGGAGATTTGGAAGCGAACCACCGGGGAGACCGGGCGTGTGTACGCGGACGGCATTGGCTACCTGTGTTCCCTGTCACACCGGTTTTCGTTTTCGCCTGACGCTTCTTACTACACCGGCGAACGCTCCGGCGCGAAGTTTTTGCCGACAACTCCGGTATTCGCCGTCGAAGTGCGCTCCGAGGGAGACTACGGCGCGGCAATGGAAGCCGAAATGAAAGCGAAACGCGAGGATTACTTCGCCACCGGAACCGAGGTAGTTTGGAATGTGGACGTTCTGCGTGGTGCGGAAATCGTTCGCAAGTTCACGAAGGCGGGCGGCGCGGAAACGCCCGTCGCCGTATTCAAACGCGGCGACGTTGCCGACGCGGAGCCTGCCGTTCCCGGCTTCACGGTAAAGGTAGACGACCTTTTTGAGTAGCTCCGGCCCGCTGATGGACATATTCGCGCCGTGCAAGGTGAACCTGACGCTGGATGTGTTCGCGCCCCGCGCCGACGGCTTCCACGATTTAGACAGCCTTGTGATGAAGTTCATGCCGGAGGACGCGCTCACGGTGGACTGGCAGTGCGTTCCCGGCGAAAATGGGATTACGCTAACCTGTGACGACCCCAACCTGCCGACCGACGAGCGAAACCTTGCGTACCGCGCCGCCCGTGATTTTCTGGCGGCGTTCCCTATTTCCGGCACGGTTCGCATTCACCTCGCTAAACGCTTGCCGTATCAAGCCGGACTCGGCTCGGCGAGTTCCGACGCGGGCGCGGTCCTGCGCTCCCTCGCCGATCAATTAAGCAACGATTGGGGCAAGGTGGAGCGTATCGCCGCCGCTATCGGTTCCGATGTGCCGCTGTTTCTTCACGGGCGATTGGTGCGAATGCGCGGGCGCGGCGAGCAAGTCGAACCCCTTTATCTGTCCTTGCCGACCCTGCACGGCGTTTTAGTCAAGCCTGATGTTGGCGTTCCGACCCCGGTGGCGTACCGGTTACTGGACGCCCTGCCAAACCGCGTTCCCGGCGCGGCGACACAAAACCTGTTATCCGTGCTACAATCGAAGCCGGAAGACCTAAATGCCGTGGCGTCCGCGCTCGGCAACGATTTCGAGGCGGCGATACTGCCCGCGTTCCCCGGAGTCGCCGCCGCGCACCGCGCCTTAACCGATGCCGGGGCGATTCGCGCCCTGCTTTGCGGTTCGGGTTCGGCGTGTTTCGGACTGGCGGAATCGGTCGAACACGCCGAAGCCATCGCCGAGCGTTTGCGTACCGTGCCAAACCGCTTCGCGTGGATCGCGGTCGCCGAGTCCCTGCCTGTCTAATATGAAACGAATCCTGCCTGATACTGACCTTGCCTGCATTGTTTGCGGCGACCGACGCGCCCGTTTGTGGCACAAGGGCGTTGACCATTTGCTTGGCGGAAACGCCGTGTACCGCGCCGTGACCTGCGTTCGCTGTGGCACACGTCGCCTCGACCCGCGCCCCGATATGATGGACGCGCACTATCGCCCCGAAACCTACGCCCGCGCCGAAGAAGGCACACGTGAAGTCGGCAAACGCCTCGATGCTTACGCCGAACGCCTCGCAAACATCGCCGGGGCGGGCGCGGCGGACGACGCACTTGACATCGGGTGCGGCGACGGCA
>JACMIU010000476.1 GCA_014380985.1 Armatimonadota bacterium
CGCGGCACGGTCGCCTCCGGTCAGCAAACGAAACCGATCATCAAGGCGGCGATCAATCTCCGTAGCGGTGAGCATCCGCACCCGCGTCGCCGCCAGTTCGATAGCGAGTGGTATCCCGTCTAACCGGCGACAAACCCGTACTAATGCCGGCAGGGTTTCGGTGGTGATGCGGAAAGTGACGTCGGCTTCCTCGGCTCGTGCCACGAACAAACGCACGGCGGCATATTCGGTCGCTTCGGCTTCGGTCGCGGAAAGCGGTGGAACGGCAAGAGAAGGAACACGCCAGACCAACTCGCCGCGCATTCGGAGAGGTTCGCGGCTCGTGCAAAGAACACGCAAACCGGGACACGTGGAAAGCAGGGTGTCCACGAGTGCCGCGCAAGCCGTCAGCACGTGTTCGCAGTTGTCCAGCACGAGCAAAAGTCGGCGCGACGCCAAGTGGTGACATAGCAGTTCCTCGACCGGTTGGGGTGCGCCGTCGCCTTGCTGTGCCACATCCAGCGCATCCCGGACGGCTTCGGGTACGCCGGACGGGTCGGTTAGCGTGGCTAAGGGGACAAACCGTGCGCCGCCTTCAAAATCGTCCGCCGTCTCCTCCGCCACCTGAAGCGCGAGGCGCGTTTTGCCGACGCCGCCCGCCCCGGTCAGGGTGACAAGGCGGG
The DNA here is from genome assembly GCA_014380985.1 of Armatimonadota bacterium. Classification (GTDB taxonomy): domain Bacteria; phylum Armatimonadota; class Armatimonadia; order Armatimonadales; family Armatimonadaceae; genus JACMIU01. The sequence goes on from JACMIU010000476.1 coordinate 663, forward strand.
CGCGGGTCAAACAAACGGCGACTTCCTCCACCGCTTCTTCGCGCCCGATTAGCACGGTGCGCGGTTGCGGAAGCGGGGAAGACGGTTCGGCGACGGTCGTCACGGATAGAACGCGAACCGGCTTTTTCGCGGTATCCGCCCGCTCTGTACCGGCGACGCTCCGCAGTCGCCGGTACAAAGCGGTAGTTTGCGCGTCCGGTTCTGTGTTCATTTCGCGCCACAGATGTTCGCGGAAGCGGCGATACACCAGTGCCGCGGCGGGGGAATTGCCTTCCGCCGTCAGCGATACCATCAGGGCGCGTTGCAGGTCTTCGCGGAGCGGGTCAACCCCGGTGGCAAGGCGCAGATAGCCGGTAGCGACGGCATGGCGGGCATTTGCCGTTTCCCCCGTTGCAAGCATTTCGAGTGCCGCAACATACTGTTGCTCGCGTTGTCGCCGTTCGCCCAGAACCCAATCCTCGGCGCAGTCCTCCAACAACGACCCGCGATACAGACACACCGCCGCTTCTAACCGCGTCGCGTCTTGCTCGGAGCGCGGTAGCGCGACGGCGGCATCAAAAATGAGTGTGTCCACGAAGCAATCGGTGGACACATCCAGTCGTAGAGTTCGCGGGGAGTCACATGCGAGCCTGTCGGCTTTGGAACCGAGGGCAACCCGCAAGTCATGCAGACTCTGCCGCAAACTGCGCCGTGCGTCGGTATCGCGGTAGTCCGGCCACAACGTCCCCGCGATCCAATCGCGTTCGACATCGCGCCCCGCCCGCAACGACAAAAGGGCGAGTAGCCACAGTCCTTTGCGTGACCGCAGTCGCGGCAACGGTTGACCGGCGACACGAATCTGCATCGAGCCGAACAGACGAATCTCCAGCGGTGCTATTTCGGTCAAGATAGCCGGAGAATTACCGGTGTTAGAAGAATGATCCACGTTGCCTGTATTCTCCTCGCAGGTAAAGTTCGCATCACGCCATTCTGATAAACGTTGCGTTCATCATACCCCGAAACCGGGCTTACGGCATGCGCACTGGCGAAGCGAGAGTTACGGACGGCGTCCGGCGTGCTCGTTGGCGATCTGTTCGTCCATCGAGTACGGGGATCGCGCCAGAATAATGCGAATCTCCTCCGCCTTGCGCGTCGCCCATTCGGGGTTGATTTGCGCCATCAGTTCGATCCCCTTATCGAAAATGACGCGGCGCGTGTAGAAGCCGGGCTTTCGGGTTTTGAGTTCGTATTCGCTCGCCATGCTCCACACCAGATCGCTCACGCACCAATATAACGCCTCTTTTTTGTCGGCGGTCGTGCGGCGTTCCCATTCGCTCCCGCGTTGGGTGACGACGTTGTGGTACTCGCCACCAATATATTCTATGTGCGGCGAACCGTCGTCGCTCCGCGAAAACAGCAATTCGCCCGACGCCCCGACGTGGCGACACAGTGCGGCATATTCGGCTTGAAAATCGGCAAGTTCGGGTGCCAACGCCGTTTACGCCGCTTTCGGCTTCGCTTGCCGGTTCAAGTACCATTCCAGCACGAACGTGCCGAACGGAACCACGGACGCCACCAGAGCGAGCAACGTAGTCGCCGGTCTCCAGCGCATCACCGGGGCGGCGAGAAACACGGCGACAAGGTACAGCACGAACAACGCGCCGTGAAGCGAGCCGATAATCGTTACCCACGAACCATCGTGCAGGATGCGC
>JACMIU010000477.1 GCA_014380985.1 Armatimonadota bacterium
AAACATAACTTAGGATTTGTTTATGAAGCACAGAAGCGTATACCTCAGGCGATAAAATGGTATGAGGAAGCAGAGCAGATATATAGCAAACATCTGCCATATTCTCACACCGATAACGCGACAATATTAAATAATTTAGGTTCATGCTATGCACTATTAGGAGATTTTGACACCGCGGAAAAATACCTTGTTGAAGCATTGGCTATATGCCGCTCTATTCTGCCTCAGTTACCCGTTGACACAGCAACGAGCATCAACAGTTTAGCGACACTTTATAAAGTTCAAAATCGCCTTGCCGAATCACAAACATTGTTTGTTGAAGCACTACAAATTGTTGAGACGGCTTTGAATGCTGACCACCCCGTTAGGATTTTAGTAATGAATAACTATAATTCTTTCATGAAGAAAGTGAAACTTCTTAAACTTACAAGAAAAGCCACATCAAAGCAATCAGAAGGTTTATCGGGAATAGTGGACGACTTTTTTGCGGGGTGATGAGTTCACGCCTCACACCCGCAGACCGCGGTCCCGAAGTGGCGCGTCCGCCCACGCTTCCTCATCCGGCGTCAGGGCGGGGACGGGCGGTTTGGCGCAGTTTACGCGCCAGTGCGAAGTTTTACCACGCGGTTCCAGAGTTCGCGGGCGACTTCGGATTTTGGCAGTTGCGGGAGCGGTTCGGGTTCCGCGCCGGGACGTAGGAACGTCACGCGGTTGGTGTCGGTGCCGAAGCCGGAGCCGGGTTCGGACACGTCGTTGGCGACAAGAAGGTCAAGGTTTTTCGCCGTGAGTTTCTCCTGCGCGTTCGCTAAAACGTCGGTGGTTTCGGCGGCGAACCCGACCAGTGTTTGACCGGGACGTTTGTGCTTGCCGACCACGGCGGCGATGTCGAGCGTCTCCTTGAGTTCGATTACCGATACGCCGTCGCGCTTTTTCAGTTTGTCCGCGGCGATTTGCACCGGGCGAAAATCGGCGACGGCGGCGGCTTGCACCACAATATCGGCGACGGCGGCGCGGGGAATCACGGCGTCCGCCATCTCCCCGGCGGTTTGTACAGACACCAGTTCGACGTCAGCGGGCGCGGTGAGCGACACGGGTGCGGACACGAGCGTCACGGTCGCGCCGCGCCGCGCCGCTTCCACCGCTATCGCGTAGCCCATTTTGCCCGATGAACGGTTGCCGATGAAGCGCACGGGATCAATCGGCTCCTGCGTACCGCCCGCCGTCACCAGCACGTGCAGTCCCCCCAAATCGCCGGGGGGGAACAAAATCACCCGTATCGCCTCCACGATTTCCGTCGGTTCCGGCAGTCGCCCCGCCCCGACGACGCCCTCTGCGAGTCGCCCGACGCCCGGCTCCAGAAACGTGTAGCCGTAGCCTTCCAGAATGGCGCGGTTTCTTTGCGTCGCCGGGTGCGCCCACATATCGGTATTCATCGCCGGGCAGATCAGCACCGGCTCGGTGGTGCGGGCGAGAAGCGCGGCACTCAGCATATCGTCCGCCGCCCCTGCCGCAAGACGGGAAAGCACATCGGCAGACGCCGGAGCGATCACGAAAATATCGGCGATCTCGGCGTAGCGGAGGTGCGCGATTTCGCGGGTTCCGAACGGTTCGTCGAACGTGTCAGTGGAAACCGGGTTCGCGGCAAGCCCCCAAAAGGTCGGTGCGCCGACGAACTTGAGCGCGGCGCGGGTCAGAATCGGGTAGACGTTCGCCCCGGCTTGCACCAACTTGGAGCAAAGATCGGCGGACTTATAGGCGGAAATCGAGCCGCCGACGCCTAAGATGATGGTTTTGCCGGACAGATTAACGGTTATCATATTAAAGATTTTCCTTCGCAAGCGCGGCGCAGGGTTTCCAGCGCGGCGCGAACCGCTTCCGTCTGCTCCGGTGTCAAGGTCAGCGCGTCTTCGTTGGTGCTTCGTTGTAAGAATAGGGTAACGTCCGCGCTTCTGACGTGACGCCCCGCCATCGTAGAGACGATTTCCGTTAGCGACGCTTGCGCGAACGTGCCACGTGGCGACGTGTTAAACAGAGCGAACGGCTTATTCGCCAGTTCGCCACTTCCGACAAGCCAGTCCAGCGCATTTTTGAGCGAACCCGGCAAGCCGTGCGCGTATTCGGGCGTGGAGAAAATCACGGCGTCCGTATCCCGCACCGCGTCGCGCCACACACTAACCGCCAGAGGATAGTCGCTTTCCCGGTCGGGGTTGAAGTGCGGCAGGTCACCGATTCCGTTAAATATCTCAATTTTCAGCGAGGGTGGTGCGACACTTTGCGTCGCATACAGAAGTTGTGTGTTGATCGAGGCGAGGCGCAGACTGCCCGAAATGGCGACGATTTGCATGGCATCTTATTTTACCGCGCTCTGTCTCGGTTTAATGCCCACCCCAAGAAACACTGGAGCGTTCGCCGTGCCATTCGGTGTGTGTGCGGCAACGCTCGGCGAGGAAGATAGCGCGGATGCGGTCGGAGGCTTCGGCAATATCGTCGTTGGTGACGGCGTAATCGTAGTTGGGGATCTGCTGAAGTTCGGAGCGAGCGTCCAAAAGGCGCGTGGTAATCTCGTCCTCGGACTCGGTGGAGCGCGAACGAAGGCGGCGTTCCAGTTCCGCGACACTTGGCGGCATCAGGAAAATCAGCACCGCGCCCTGTACTTTGGTGCGAATCGCAAGACCGCCTTGCACATCAATCTTCAGAATCACGTCGAAACCGGCGGCGCACTGCGCGTCCACCCACGCCTTCGGGGTTCCGTACAGGTTGCCGTTGACTTTGGCGTATTCCAAAAAGGCGTCGTTCTCCACCATATCTCGAAACTCGGACACGGTGCGAAAGAAATACGGCTTGCCCTCGGACTCGCCGAGACGCGGGGCGCGGGTGGTCGCGGAAACATTGAGCAATGCGCCGGTAATCGTCGGCAGAAAATGATCCAGCACGGTATCTTTGCCGACGCCGGAAGGACCGGACACGACGAAAAGTCGTCCCGGTCGCTTCGGCACAGTATTTGTGTCAACGTTTGTCAAACAACCTGCTTTCGTTTAGTGGTCGTCGGTTGCACCGGGGCGGTCGGTGTCGGCTTCCACTTGCTCACGCTTCACCATTGCGTCCTCTTCGGGCGTTCCGGCGAGCGGTTGTTGCTCCTTGCCGCCTAAGCGGCGGGCAAGCGTTTCCTGCGACAGCGCGGACGCGACCGCGACACCGCCCTCTAAAAATACCACGCTTTTCGTTTTGCGTCCCTGCGTGGCGTCAATCAAGGTTCCGCTTTTGCGGGCTTCCTGCACAACGCGGCGCATCGGGGCGGAATCGGATCGAATCAGAGCAAGGATTTTGCTCGATGCGACGAAGTTGTAGAAACCAACATTTAAGACTATGGGCGTCACGATTAGAATACTCCTAACAACAGTGAAACAGATTTGAGTGTGATCGAGCCGCTTCCCCCTTCGTGAGGAGACACTAACAACGAAGACAGTTGTTTATCAAGAAACAATCTTTCTACCGGGCTTTCTGCGAGCGCGGGCAAACCTTGCGGCGTCGGAACAAACCGTAGAATAATGCCCGCCCGCTTTCATTTCTTCAATACAACGCAAATTATACGCTCGAAAACGCGATACGTCAAATCGTTACGCCGATTCGGGTGTTTTTGCAAGAATTGTTCGTGCGAATGCAACGTCTTCGGGGCGATCCACGTCCGCACCAACCCCCGCAAAAGGCGTGATAATCGCTCGCGGCGTGTCGCTTTGTAACATTTTGCCCAGCGCGTGTTCGACGTGCTTGATGGCGAGAAGCGGTGGAAACACCCGCGAAAATAACAGACGTAAAATCGTCTCCGCGCCGAGCATTTGCGCGAGTCCTGCGACATTTTTGCGCTGTGCGTAAGCGGCGCGAATCGCGCTTTCCGAGCGGCGCAGAAACGCCGGGTCAAGCAGGGCGAGGTTGCCCCCGGTGAACGTGCCTTCGGCGATGCGGAGCGTGGTTCGCTTCATGCCGGGGAATGCCTTCGCGCAGATTTGCGCGTCAATCAGGGGATACACGAACGGGGTCGGCATCACGGTTTCGGCGCGGGTCAGAAAATCGGCAACGGCTTCGCTCGTGAGAAACGGCGCGTCGGCGGTCGCTATCAACAGGCGCGTTTCGTCAGAGCGCAAAGCGTTCGCACCGTTCATCAGCGTTTGCACGAGCGAATCGCCCCCGGCAACGGCTTCGCAACCGCCGGGAAGCGGCACGTCGCCCGCGACCAGAACGCGCCCCGCGTCCCCCATACCCGCCTTGACAGCGGTAACCACTAAGTCAAGCATCGTTTCGTCGTTCGCGCCGACGCGAATCAGGGCGCGATTGGTCGCGCCATCGGCGACCGGGACAAGTTCGGGCGCGAGTCTGCCGCCTGCCAAAATCAGTGCCGCCGTCATTTAATCGTCCGCCCGCGTTCCCATCAGTTCCATGATCTCGCCGGGGAACGTTTTACCCAGTTTGTCCGACGCCGCGAGCAAGCCGGTGAACACACGGGTTTGCCACGTGCTTTCGCCGCTTTCGGCACGAAGCACCGGATGACCGGGAATCACGCCGTTCGCGGTTTTCGCCGACCGGAGCAGACTTTGCGGCGCAAACAAAAACGGCGTGTACGATATATTTTGCACCGCGAACCCGCACGTTTCGACAAGGCGCACCAGCGAACGCGGCGTAAAGCCCCATAGATGGCGCGGCAAATCAAGGTGATACCACGACGCGCCGAACCAAGCGGCTTCAAGGCTGTCGGCGTTCGGCAGAACGAGCAACAGTTTGCCGCCGGGTTTCAACGATTCGCGCACGGCGTTCAGCGTTTGGCGTGGGTCGGGAACGTGTTCCAAAACGTGCAGTAGCGAAACAAAGTCGAAGTGTCCCGCGTTGGTAGGGGGCAGGGGAGCGGGGTAGACGATGGCTCCGGTGCGCTTGGTAGCGAGCGCGGCTGCGACGGGATCGGTTTCGGTTCCCCGCACACGGTAGCCACGCTTCTGTAGT
>JACMIU010000478.1 GCA_014380985.1 Armatimonadota bacterium
CGTGTTCAGTTCGGCGCGACGCAAGGCAGTTCGGGCGGATTCGCGTCGGGCGCGTTCGTAATCGGCGGCGTCTACCGTAGGCAAATCGGCGCGGTTTGCCTTGAGCCGTTCCGACAATATCTCCGCGAGGGCGCGGGCGTCCAGAAAACCGAGGTTCATCCCCTGCCCGCCAATCGGCGAAACGACGTGCGCGGCGTCCCCGGCAAGAAACAGGTTGTTTTGGTAGAACGTCGCCGCCAGCCTATACTCGATGCCGAACGGCGACATCCAAACGCACGTTTCCACCGGCACGACAAAGCCGGTGCGCTCCAACACAATCGTCGCCAAGTCGTGGGCGTCGGTGGTGTCCATGCGCTCCGGGAGCCGCGCCACCCACCGGCGCATTTCGCCCGGAAGCGGGAACGATTCGACGATTCCACCGGAAGTCACGAACAGCGCGGCGTCCGTGCCGAACGGCGTATTGTCGGCGAAATCGCCCATCAAGTAGGAATCGGGGTACTTGCCGCCGCGAAACGGGATACCCGCCGCCTCACGAAGCGCGGAGTGCTTGCCGTCGCACGCCACTACGTACCGCGCCCGTAGCCGCCGTTTGCCGCCGTCAACGTCCTCGATATACAGGCACGTGCCGTTGTCACCGGGTTCGGTGGATACGACGTTCGCACCGGTGAACAGGGCGTTCGGCGACAGTTCGAGAAGCCGCGCCGTTAGCACCGCCTCCGTGACCGGTTGCGGCACGGTCAGCACGAACGGGTACACCGGGTCAACGTCGCCGAGGGGGATTCGTCCGACGCACTTTTTGTCCAAGTACGCCAAGCCGCCGCCGATTTGAACGCCCACCGCTATCAGCGTTTCGGCGACGCCCACGGTTTGCAACACGTGAAGCGCGGGCGGATGGATGCCGATAGCGCGGGAATGCTCCTGCGGCGTCGTGCGTCGCTCCAGCACCACGCAAGCGACGCCGCGAAGCGAGAGCAGACACGCGAGGCATAGCCCGACCGCGCCACCACCGACAATAGCGACCTGCGTTTCACCGGGCAACATTTATGGTGTCCAAACTAAGCGTAGCCGAAACGGGAACGCGGTTTCCACCCGCCAACGATTATCATTGCGCGGAGCGATGCGGCGCAGTTCGTCGGGCGTGAACGAGCGGCGAATCGAAAGCAAGCCGTCGGGCAGGATATACGTGCCGGGGAACAAGCCGCCGATAACGGGAAAAGTTGCGTAGGCGACCGGGTGACGGTGAATGTCGGCGTGAAGGACAAGGCGCGGCGCGAACCGCGTGGACGTTTCGCAGAGCCACGTGACTTCCGAATCGGTCAAATGGTGCAAAACGTGATTCGACAGCACGATGGTGAAAGTCTCGCCCTTGTCCGCCAACTGCTCCGCCGTACCGCAATAGAATCGCGTTCCCGGCGGATTGGCTTGCCCTTTCGCGTACTCGATGGCGCGTTCGTCCGGGTCGGCTCCGACAAAGCAGGGGCTAAATCCGTCGGCTTTCGCCCACGCCGCGAGGCGGCGGCAGACATCGCCCGCCCCGCAACCGATGTCCAAAACAGTCGCTTCCGCGCCCGCTTCGCGCAAAACCGGGCGCAGATAGCGCGTGTAAATCCCGCGCCAACCGGAAACAAGGGCGTTCACGCGGTCGAAATCGCGGTACGTGTTCGCAAGAAGCGCGGGGTCGCACCCGGCTTCGTCCATGAGTTCGGCTTGCGCGGTTTCGCGCTGTGAAAGATTCGGCACGGGTTACGCCTTTCGCATCACGGCGGTTTCCACCGTTAGACCGGGTCCGAACGCCATTGCCAGCACGGGGTCGCCGTTCTGCATCGTGCCACCGCGCATCAAATCGTCCAGCACGAAAAGAATGGTCGCCGCGCTCATGTTGCCGTAATCTTTCAACACACGGCGCGACGATTCGATGGACGATTCCGGCAGTTCCAGCGCGTTTCGCACCTTGTCAACAATCGCCCGCCCGCCCGGATGCACCGCCCAATGCGGCACATCACCGATTTCGAGACCACACGCGGCGAGCGTCGGCGCGACCGCTTCGGCGATATTGGTATGCAAAATCTCCGGCACATACGACGATAACCGCATCGAAAATCCGTGATCGCCGATTGTCCAAGCCATATCGCCCTCGCCGGTCGGCGTCAGCGTGGTGTCGAACCGCTCTAAGATAAGCGCGTCGCCGTCCGGCTTGCGCGTCGAGACCATTGCCGCCCCCGCGCCGTCGGCGAACACCGAGCCGCCGAGGAGCGCGTCGGTGTCGCCGTCAAAGCGCAGGTGAAGCGTACACAGTTCCACGACGACGACCAGAACGTTCGCGGACGGGTCGGCGTCGCAGATGGTTTTCGCCAAACGCAATGCGGGGAACGCGCCGTAGCAACCCATAAAGCCGAGGTGAAAGCGCGGCACGGACGCCGCCAGTCCAAGGGTTCGCACCAGATGGTAGTCTAAGCCCGGCTGAAAAAAACCGGTACACGACACCGTGACAACGTGTGTCACTTTGCCGTTTTCACTGTCCTTCACGGCGCGACAGGCGACTTCCGCACCGAGCCGTTTGGCTTCCGTCGTGTACAGGGCGTTTCGTGCGCCGGTCGTCGGATTGAAAATCGTTTCACTCGCGCCGTCGTAGTAGATTCCGGCGGGCGCACCGGGCAAAAAGTCCGCCACCGCCGACTAGCGCGTTTCGATGCCCGACTGCGAGTACAGATACGAGATGATCCGCTCTTGCTTGCGGTCGCCCGCCGCCGCGAACCGCTTCATAATATCGGCGATGGCGGACTGAGGATAAGCGTGTCGCGGGACGCCGGTCGCTACGGGGTGCAAGTAAACGGGCATGAAAGATTATACCCGTTTTTGGCGGGGGCGTGTAGGGCAACCGCACGGGCGGTTGCGATACACTGAGAACGGCTTGGCACTCTTTCTCTACAACCTGATTCTGCTCCTGTTCGCGCCCGTGGTGCTGACCGTCTACGCCTACCGGCTCTGGCGCGGCAAGGAAATCGCGGCGCATTTCGGCGAACGCTTCGGCGCGTTTCCTGCGACCATCGCGTCCGACCGGCGTAGCCCGCGCTTTTGGGTACACGCCGTCTCCGTGGGCGAAGTCATGGCGGCGATTCCGGTGCTACGCGAACTGCGCTCCCGACACCCGGACGCGCTGATCGTGTTTTCCACTACCACCGTTGGCGGGCGCGAGGTCGCGGCGCGGCAGGTTCCGCCCGCCGATTATGTCGTCACGTTCCCGCTCGATTTTTCGCTATCGGTGGCAAACGCCGTGCGCGTCGTGCGCCCCGACGCCATTATACTGATGGAATGGGAAATCTGGCTCAACCTACTTCACGCGGCGAAACGGCATCGTGCGACCGTTGCCGTAGTCAACGCCCGCGTGTCCGACACCGGTTTGAAGCGCGGCACGGGCGCGAAATGGTTCCTGTCGGCGGGCTTGCGAAACGTGGACGTGTTCGCCGCGCAGTCCGCTGAGGACGCCCACCGCGCCGTCGTTGTCGACGCACCGGCGGAGCGGGTTCACGCCGTGGGCAACACCAAGTTTGACGAAACGGCGAGCGTACTATCGCCCGAAGAACGTACCCGTTTGCGCCGCGAACTCGGCATCCCCGAAAGCGTTCCGGTCTGGATTTGCGGTTCGACCCGCGACGCGCCGGACGCGGGCGACCCCGCCGAGGAAACGTTTGTCGCCGAAGCGTACCGGCATCTGTTGGTATTTCTGCCGGATCTGCACCTGATTGTCGCCCCGCGCCACCTCGAACGCGCCGACACAGTAGCCCGGATATTTACCGAACGCGGGTTCGCCGTGCGGCGACGCTCGCAAAACGGGGGCGGCGAAGCATCGGTACTGCTCCTCGATACGTTCGGCGAACTCGCCCGCGTTTACGCCGTGGCGGGCGCGGCGTTTGTCGGCGGTTCACTCGTCAGGCGCGGCGGGCAGAGCGTCTTTCAGCCTTTGGCGCAAGGCGTCCCGGCGGTATTCGGCGCGCATATGAACAACCAGCGCGATATTGCGGCACTGGCGACCGGGGCGGGCGTCGGGTTCACGGTGCAGAACGCGCAAGAACTCGGCGAAACCGTGCGTCGTTTGCTGACGTTACCCCCGGACGAAAAAGCCGCGCTATCGGACAAGTGTCTCGCGCTTATCGAGCAGAACCGGGGCGTCACGGCGCGTTCGCTTGACCTTCTCGAAGCGGCGATGCGGAGCAAATCAGAGTGAGCGACCGCGAAAAATGGCTGGTAGACGGCGTGCTGAACAACGGCGATACCAGCGTCGGCGCGTCGCTCCTTCGCGCCGTTTTGACCCCGCTCGCGTTTCTGCACCGGTGGGGCTTGGAAGCGTACCTGCTCCCGTTCGCGCTCGGCTGGCGCAAACGCTTTCGCCTACCTGTGCCGGTGGTGTCGGTCGGCAACCTGTCGTCGGGCGGCACGGGCAAAACCCCGGCGACCGCGTTTCTCGCCGAACATTTCGTTTCAACAGGGAAGCGCGTCGTCATTCTCTCCCGCGGACACGGCGGCGCGGGCGAACGCGCAAACGAACCGCGCATCGTCAGCGACGGCGAAAAGGTTCTGCTGTCGCCGGAGGAAGCGGGTGACGAGCCGGTTTTGCTGGCGAACCTTCTTCCCGGTGTGCCGGTGATTGTCTGCCGCGACCGGCGCAAATCCGGCAGGTTAGCCGTGGAAATGTTCGCGCCCGATATTGTACTCCTCGATGACGGTCTGCAATACTGGCAACTCCACCGCGATTTCGACATCATTCTGCTCGACGCGAAGGCTCCGTTCGGCAACGGCTACGTCCTTCCTCGCGGGCTACTGCGTGAGCCGCCGTCCCACCTCGCCCGCGCCGACGCCGTAGTTCTGACCCGCGCCGACCGCGTAGACGCCGACACTTTGGCACGGACGAAAGCGCACGTGCAAACGTTCACGCGCCCCGGCGTTCCCGTGCTGACCGCGACCCACACGCCGGAAGGCTGGATTTGTGCGGGCAAAACGCTTCCCCTATCCGCGCTTGTCGGTCAAAAAGCCGTTGTATTCTCAGCAATCGCCGATAACGAAGCGTTCGCGGTAGCCGTGCGAAATCTCGGCGTCGAAGTTGTCGGGTCGCACTTTTTCCCCGACCACCACGCCTACACGTCCGCCGATCTGCAAGCCATCGCAACGACCGGTGCGGGAGCCATCGGCGTGACAACGGAAAAAGACGCAGTGAAACTCGCCGCGTTACCCACGCCCCTACCGTTCGCGGTGTACGCGCTACGCATCCGGCTGACCATCGCGGGCGCGGACGCCCTCACCGAAGAATTAA
>JACMIU010000045.1 GCA_014380985.1 Armatimonadota bacterium
ACGAAGGCGTGCCGAAACGCGCCGGATGCCGCTTTGCATTCCCCACCGGAAATCAAACTCGCCCTGCGTCTTGCTTCCGCTACCGGACACTCCGCCTTCGTTGCCCGGTTGTTCCGGGCGAAACGCTTCCGGTACGGAAAGGGAAGCATTTTCGCCGGAGTAAAACGTGCCGTTCGGCAACCGGTAGCGCACCAAAAATCTGCTACGCACGGTCTGCAGACGCAGTGTGAAATGGTTTTCCCGCCCCGGCATGAACGGGACGCCTGTCGATTGTGCTGTTGCTCTTCCTGCCGTGCTTCCATAGAACCAAAGTCGATTGTCGAACGAGTCGGACGATGTGTTGTTATCCTGCCCCGGCGCATTTGCCGCAACACGTACAACGTAACGACCCGGTAGCAACCCGCCGAAACGCGCCATACCGCTTGCGTCTGTTGTGATGCGCGGTTGCAAGGCGCGGTTCAGCGCGTCAACATTCTTTCTGGAATGGTCGCCCATGTAGTGCGCCCACTGCCGGTTTTCGCCACCGGTGGAAACCTCCACAAGGGCGTTTGCAAAAGGCTCACCCTCTTCGTTGGTCATTGCCCGAAAATCAATGTGAGCCGGGGGGCGTCCCGCGATAACGGCGTCGGCGAACATTGCCATACCCGTGTTATCCTCAGGGAACATTCGATGCTTTCGGGTATCTGGCAAGCCTACGACGCGGTACGCCCCGTTCGCGTCCGTGGTTGCCCTGAAAACCTCCTCGTACCGCCGCAAGCCGTAATAAGCGGCTGTCACCCAAACCGTCGCACCGGCGACCGGCTTGCCGTCTGCACCAACGACCCTGCCGGTCGCCGTGCCTTTTGCTTCCTTTGCCGGTAACTTGCTTGTCGGTGACGCGCTTGCTTGCGGCACGGGAACCGGGGCGAGTGAATCGCTTTGCGCGGTTGCCGTGGGTTCCGGCGCACAACCCGCCAGCGGCAAAACGGTCAGCAACACGGCGGCAAACAATCGTCGATGATTCATTTCGTTACCTTTTCCATCGGTTTTCGCGGGGTCGGTTGCCACCGATTATATCATCCGACGTTTTACAAGCGCGGATCTACCGGCTCCGATTCGAGTGCCAGCACCGCGAACGCGCATTCATGAACGCGCCGCAAAGAATCGCCCGCCGCGAACCGCTCCAACCCCTCGATTCCCAGCGCGAACTCCCGCGTCGCAAGGCTACGCTTCGCGGCAAGCCCGCGCTCCTTCAAACGAGCAAGATTCTCGCTTTGTGTGTATTCCGCGCCGTAGATGATTCGCAGGTATTCTCGCCCGCGCACCTTGATTGCCGGTTGACACTTCGCGCCCGGCACGAACGAAAGCGGTTTGATCACCATGCCCTCGCCTCCGGCTTCGGTGTGCGCCAGCCACCACGCGACGCCCGCCGCGACCGATTCGGCGTTCGCCGTGTCCACCAAGAGCGTTTCGGTGGCGATAAACAAGGGCGAAACGCCCGCGAGACGTGCCAGTGTTTCGATGTGCCACGGATGCTCGCGGTCGGTGAAGGTGTGACTCTGCGCCGCCATCAGGTGAAACGGGGCGATACGCAAATCCGCCACACCGCCAACGTCCCAGCAGTAGCGACCATACGCTTCGCGGTACGCCCGCAGGTCGGACAGGCGACTTTGTGCCGCCGCGAGTGCCACCCCCGCCTCGGCGATGCCGCGCCGCGCCGCGCCCTCCAGCGCGGCAATCTCTGCTTCGAGGGCGACCACGCCCGCCGCCGCAACCGGGGCATACTGCTCCCTCAGCAGTGC
>JACMIU010000479.1 GCA_014380985.1 Armatimonadota bacterium
CCAAACTGCTGTGCTTCGACATCCTGCACGGCTTTTTCACCGAATGGACGGACTACAAAGGCTCGGCGACAAAGAACGGCGATACCGAATCCCTGCAAGCGCGGGTAATGAGCGTCCGCAAAGACGCCAAATACCGCCAGCCGTTCGTGATTAAAATCGACAACGGTGTGGGCGAACCGCTACCCGGCGGCGCGGTGAAAATGGCGGAAGTGTCCGACTCGCTCACCTTGCTCCTGTCCGAGTGGGACGCCCGCAAGATGGCACTCGCGGTTCTCGATTATGTCCGCGACTGGGAAACGATCAACTTCCGCAAGCGGCAGGAAGCGCAAACGCAGTTAGTGCCGCTTCCCGGCACGGACAACGGAGATACCGCCGTGGCAACGCCCGCCCTGTCAAAAAATCGCTACGCCCGCGCTTCGGCGAACTAAGCGGCGAATTGCCGGTTTTCCCTTCTAATAAACGCCAAGCCTTGTCGGCTTGGCGTTTTTTGTTGACGGGCGGTTAAATAGCCGATATGAACCACATTCCCCGCAATGTCTCCCTGCTGAATATTCAAGCCGCGTTCCCGTTTCTGTCCGGGCGCGTCAAGCACACGCCGCTGATGGATTCGGGCGGCGTGTCGGGGCGCGTTTCCGCCTCCGTGTCGCTTCGCCTGAAACTCGAAAACCAGCAACGCACCGGCGCGTTCAAACTGCGCGGCGCGACGTGGAAAATCCATTCGCTGACGCCGGAGGAGCGGGCGCGGGGCGTCGTCAGCGCGTCGGCGGGCAACCACGGGCAGGGCGTGGCATTGGCGGCGCGGGATGCCGGAATCGTCGCCACCGTGTTTGTGCCGCGCACCGCGAGTATCGCCAAAATCGCCGCGATGGAAGGCTACGGCGCACTCGTCCGCATGGAGGGCGCGGAGTTCGCCGCCGCCAACGATGCCGCCATGCTTTTCGCGCAAGCCACCGGCGGGACATTTATCCCCGCGTTCGACGACGACGCGGTTATCACCGGGCAGGGATCGCTCGGACTGGAACTGCTGACGGACGCGCCGAACGTCGAAACCGTGATTCTGCCGATTGGCGGCGGCGGACTGTTCGCCGGAGTCGCCACCGCCCTGAAGGAAACCAATCCGGCGATTCGGGTAATCGGTGTACAAGCCGAGGGCGCGGACACGGCGGCGCGGTCGTTCGCGGCGGGCAGACTGGTTCCACGCACCGAACCCGTGGACACAATGGCGGATGGTATCGCCGTGAAGTCGCCTTCGCCGCGCACGTGGGAGTACATCCAGCACTACGCCGACGCCGTGGTCACGGTCAACGATACGTTTATCGCCGAGTCTGTGCTACTGCTTCTGTCGCGCACGAAAAACTTGGTTGAGCCGAGCGGCGCGGCGAGCCTTGCGGCACTGATGGCGCACCCGCACTTAGCGCAAGGGCGCACGATTTGCCTTTTGTGCGGCGGCAACTTAGACCTGCGCCTACTCTCCGATTTAATCGAACGTGGACTGATTCGCACCAACCGGTACTTCCGTTTCATCTCCGCGTGCGGCGACAAACCGGGCGGCTTGGCGTCGCTCCTGACCGAGGTCGCGGCGGGCGGCGGCAACGTAATCGAGGTGATTCACAACCGGCTTTCGGCATCGGTTCCTTATGGACGGGCAGGCGTGGACTTGCTGGTCGAGGTGCGCGACGAAAAGCACATCACGCACCTGACCGAGCGATTGGAAGAAAAAGGCTACCCCGTGACGCGGTTATCGTAAACGTATCTTTTGTTTCCCCCGTCGGGCGCGATACAATGGAACCTATGGCGACACTACGCAAACCGACGCGGCGCGGCGACACGATTCTTCCGGCGGGGGCGTGGCACGTTTGCGATACCACGTGGGGCGAATCACAGCGCGTTCGACTTGTCACCGGGGCGATGAGTTTAGTGGACGCGCCAGAGCGGGTGCGCTCGATTCACGCCGTGGGCTTCCTGCGCGGCACGGTCGAGGGCGAAGAGGCGCAGGTGCTTCTGGTGCAGAATCAGGACGGCTCGTACACGTTCCCCGGCGGACGCCTCGAAGGCACGGAAACGTCCGCCGAAGCACTGCGCCGCGAAGTGTGGGAGGAAGCCCGCGCCACGCTTTTGCCCGGCGACGCTCCCGTCGCCGCCACGCGCATCGAGTTCCTAAACCGCGTTCCCGGCAGGATTCACCGCGTCCATCCGTCGTATCTGCTCTGGGTGGTCGCCGAAATCGCGTCGCTATCCGACGAAGCGTGTATTGACCCCGCGCCGAATGGCGTGGTCGGTCGGCGCGTCGTCAGCGTGTCCGATGCCCGCGCCTTGCTGTCCGCGCCCGCCTCGCTCGTCTTAGACGCCGCACTCGCCATGCGGAAGGGAGGGGATTAACCGCCAAGACGCCAAGTCAGGCGTCTTGGCGGTTCCAAAAAAATGAGCGAACACGAAAAGCGGTTGGTGGTGGCGATTACCGGAGCGTCCGGCGCGGTATATGCCGTGCGCTTTTTGCGCCAAGCCGTGCGCTACTACGATGAAATCTACGTAACCATGAGCCGGAACGCAGCGGCGGTGCTACTAACCGAAATGGACATTCGGATGAGCGAACCGCCCGTAGGAAGCGATTTAACCGGCTTCGACGCGCCGCAGATTCGCTTTTGTCGCCCCGGTGATTTCTTCACGCCGCCCGCGTCGGGGTCGTTTCGCCACGCCGGAATGGTGATAATCCCTTGCTCGATGGGAACCGCCGGGCGAATCGCAAACGGCATCAGCGACGATTTAACGACACGCGCCGCTGACGTTTGTTTGAAAGAAGGGCGCAAACTGATTTTGGTCGCCCGCGAAACACCGCTGAACCTGATTCACCTGCGAAACCTGACGCAACTATCCGAGGCGGGCGCGACGATTCTACCCGCCGTACCCGCGTTCTACACTAAACCGCAGACGATAGAGGATTTGGTAGACACCGTGGTCGCCCGCGTCCTGCAAAACTTAGGCGTTCCGCAGGACGTAATGGTCGAATGGCAAACCGGTGAACCGACCTAAAGGTTTTTTTCCAAAACCTCAATCAAGCCGTCGGTGCGCTCCTTGACGTTGTCGGCGTTCGTGACCGGCTCATGATCCAGCGTCAGCGTTTTGTCATGCAAACTCGACCAGCGGTCGCCGTAGTACGCGCCGGTCGTGTTCTGAATCACGATTTTCTGGACGCCCTCTCTGAGAGCGTCTCGCCCCATGTCGTCGCGGCAAATGCTTTTAAGCGCGTCAATCAGCGGCGTAAAATACACCTTTGTCCACGTTTCGTCATACGAACCGGCGTAGCCGTCCGTCGCCAGCGTGTCCCATTTGACTTCAAGTGGGATTTCGGTTTGGGCGGCTTCCTGTACCTGTTTTAGCAGGAGTGGGTATCGGTCGTCTTGGTACGCTTTCGCGGCGCGTCGTTCGGCAAGTCCCATGATGATTGTTTCCTTTTGTTGGGGTCAGAATTGCCGGTAGTTTACCCGCCAAAGCGCGGAAACGAACCCCGCGTCGTTACTTTTTTTTCGACGCCGCCCGCCGCTCCACGACTCTCGCGCCTCCTTGGTAGACGTAGGTGACGGGGGGCGGTGGCTTAAAACCCGGCTCCTGCGCCCGGTAGTTCGGGTAGAAGCCGGGGAATGTCATTCGCAAGCCCTTGCCATCCGCCATTACCGTGGGAATATCCGAACAATCGCCAAACTCCTCCGTGAGCGTGACCTTGCCGTCCTCCTTGATATGCACGACGCGAAACAACGCGGGGCAAGCGTTTCCGCCCTGTGCAGTGCTGAGTACTACGGTATCGCCAAATGCATACTGCGAATTATAGGAGTACACGTGAACGTCCATCACTTCTTTGATTATGCCGATGCGCTTCTTGCCGAGAAACACGCTCCACACCTGCCCGGTAAAGTCTGAGCCGCGCTTGCCGGAATGCCGAATGGTCAGATCGCCGCCGATGGTGGAAACGGTTTGTAAGACCACGCTCTTATCGGGCTGTTGCGACAATGCCGACTGTGCGGCAAAACCCGCACCTACGGTTAGCGCGGCAAGTAAAACAAAAAACAAATTGGTTCGCATACCCGATTGTACCCGCTACATCCGCTCCGGCACGCGAATACCAAGCAAGGCAAGCCCGTTTTTTAAGCCCTGTGCGGTCGCCGCAACTAACGCCAGCCGAGCCGCCTTCAGTTCCTCGATCGGCGCGGTCAGCACCGGGCATTTGTCGTAAAATCGCCCAAACTCCTTTGCCAGCGTATATGTCCATTCGGCGACAATCGCGGGCGAAAACTTATCGCCCGCGTCGCGTACCGACTGCGGGAGCCGCGCCAACTGTTTTAGCACTGCTTGCTCCTCCGGTTCCATCAACAGCGTTGCGTTCGCATTTCCCGTCTCGCCCGCTTTTCGCAAAATGCTACGACAACGAGCATACATATACTGGTTATACGTTGCCGTGTTGCCATTGAGCGCGAGCATTTTGTCCCAATCGAACGCGATATTGCGATCGGTTCCTTGATACAGGTCGGAGTAAATCACCGCGCCAATGCCCAGAATCTCGCTGACACCGGTGATTTCGGATTCGGATACCTCGCTTCTGCCGCCCGCTATCTGTTCGCGCATCACCGCTTCGGCGCGTACCGCCGCTTCGTCCAAAATCTCGTCGGCGAAAATCACCTCGCCTTTGCGGGTGCGAAACCGGTCGCCGTCCGCTTTTGTCACCATGCCGAACGGAATATGCACCGACCGGTCGGCGATTTCCGCGTAGCCCATGCGCCGCGCTATCTCGAACACCTGCTGAAAATGGAGCCGTTGCTCCGCGCCGACCACGTAGATATTTCGCGCCGGGTGGTATTCGTTCCACCGATAGAGCAAGGTCGCCAAGTCCCGCGTTTGGTACAGCGTTCCGCCATCGGTTTTGCGGAGCAGACACGATGGCAGTTTATCGTCGAAATCAATTGCCACAGGACCGCCCGGTTCCACCATAGCGACGCCCTTATCAACTGCCTCCTGAATCACGGCATCCAGCACCGGCTCAAAGAAACTTTCGCCGACCTGCGTATCGAAGGTAATGTCAAGGCGCGAGTAGGTTTTCTCGAACTCAGCGAGCGAGAGCGTGATGATGCGACCCCACGTTTCCCGCGCCCACGGATCGCCTTCCTCCAATTTACGGAACCATGCCCTCGCTGCATCCTTGATGGTTGGGTCGGTTTCCGCCGCCGTGTTGATGTCGGCGTAGATTTTCATCAGCGCGGCAACCGGGTCGGGGTCATCCCACGGCGCAAGATTATTGTCATGAATCGCGGCAAGGATATAGCCAAACTGCGTTCCCCAGTCGCCCAAGTGATTGTCACCGACCACGGTGTATCCCAATGCCTTCAGGATTAGATACAGTGAGTGACCGATAACGGTAGTGCGTAAACTGCCGACATGCAGTTTTTTGGCGATATTGGGGGACGAGTATTCGACAATCACGGTGTCTCCCGCGCCAATAGTTTTGTCCTCGCCATAGGAATCGACCCGTGCCGCGACGCTTTCCAGCACGGCGGATGCAAACGCTTCGGGGCGAACGGCGAAGTTTACGAATCCGCCCGCGGCTTCCACCGTGGCGAGGAGAGAGTCCGGTGCAAGCGTCACTGCGTCCGCTATCTGCCTGGCGAACACCGGCGGGGCAACCCCGGCGACTTTCGCGGCGGCGAACACGGGAAAGGCCAAATCCGCCGGTACATTCGCTTTCGGTTCGGCAAGCGTCACGGCGTCGGCGGCAACCAAACCGGTTGCCGCAAGCACGGCGGTGGCTTCGGTGCGAAGCCGGTCAAAAGGGTAGGGCGAGGGAGTGTCCATACACCTATCGTATCACGATAGTTTCACCCACTTTATGCCGACGCCAATAGTTCGTCCCATGTTTCCACCGCAAGCAACTGGTCTTCCAACGCTTCGAGTTCGGCAAGCGCGGTCACGGCGTCCAACCGCGCCACGATTTTCTTGCCCGGCGTACCGAACCGTTTTGTCCCGATACGAAGCACCGACTGACGCAAGCCTTGCTCCAGGCCTTGCTCCAAGCCTTGCTTCAAACCTTCTTCGCGTCCTTCTCTAAGGATCGCCTGAAATGTACTGGATTCTCTCATTCTGCTCACCTTTCTCATGAGTAATTGGGCAAAATCTTCATCATGTCTGCCCCCGAACAAAACATAGGTTGCTGCCCAAAAATCGTTCGCCGCCGTGTCGGTCAGCCGTTTGTCGGTAACGGCTTCCTCAATGATTTGTGTCATGCGCTCGATGAGCGCGGGCAACTGCGCGTCGGCGATTTTGCCCGTGGGCGCGAACGCCATCAGCCCAAATCCGGCTTCGATAAACCGTTCCGGTTCGATTTGCCACGTGCGTATCACCTCGTATTCAAAAGTGCAGACGCGTTTCTTACTTGGCAATGCCCGTTCCAGTGTGCCGGTAAGCGCGGGCGAATCTGCTTTCTGATTCAGTAGCACCAACACACTCCAGAAAACCAGCCCGGCTCGCTCCGACGCTAACGCATTATACGCGCAAAGCCGTGCTGGAAGTTCGCTCCCATGATGCCCCGATTCAAACTCGAAATGTAGTCCGAAAGGAGAATCGCCGTCAACACGAAGTAACCCGTCGGTCGCGGCGGACACGACCGACACGTCGGTATCCAGAACCGTGACCGGCGCGTCGAACGGCGGCAGATTCAGAAACCGTAGCCAATCCTGCGGATTCGTGCCGAGTAACGTTCGTACCGCCGCGTCGTAGGGCTTGCCTTTGCTCACGCCCGCCTACGCCAACCGCCGCCGCGCTTCGGTCAGCATTTCGTCAATGCGGGTTCGCGCCGCACTCAACACGTCCACAATCGTATCCAAATCGGCGTTCGAGTCCACCTTGCCCAAGTTGATTTCCGCCAGCACCTGCGGCAACCGTTCGGCGAAACCGACCATCGCCCGGCTTGTCGAAAAAAGTGGCTCATCGCCTTTGTTCGCCAGCGGTCCGCCGTCATACGCCCCCGCGTGGTAATCTATCTCGCGTTCGCCCCGGTTGCCGCCGCCCGTGCCGCGTCCGCCGCTCTCGCCGTCCCCACCGCCCTTGCCGAACCGCTTGCGAAGCCCGTCCACGCCCTCGCCCAAAACCGCTTCGTAATCCTCGCTTTCGCGCAACGCCTTCGCGTACAGCGCGGTTTCGTCGCTCGATAATTTGTCGTCCTTGATTTTCTGCACCAACGCCGCTTGTGCTTCGGGCGAATCGTTGAGTCCGCGCAAAAATCGTCCGTGCTTCTCGGTCAGATTCCCCGCCGAGGGGCGGTTAGGGGACGAGATTATCTGCTCGCCAATCTCTTCGGGCAAGTCCATCAGGTCGAGCAGGTAGCCGACCGTGCGCTCCGACAGGGCGAGGCGTCCGGCGACTTCTTTGTTGGTCGCCGCCATGCCTTCCTTGAGAAGTTTGATCGCTCGCGCCTTGTCCAAAGGGGCTAACTCTTCGCGTTGCAGGTTCTCGATCAGTTGCTCGGTCGCCTTGTCGGACGTGTCGGACGGCGGTTCGGCGCGAACGATGCAGGGAATATCGAATTGCCCGGCGATTTGCGACGCCCGCCACCGGCGTTCGCCGGTGATAATGCGGTAGCCATCCACGCCTTTAAGGGGCGCGACCGTGATAGGGTTCAAAACGCCATGCTGTTTGATAGAATCGGCTAAGCCTTGCAAAGCGGCGTCGTCAATCGCCTTGCGCGGCTGGTCGGGGTCTTCGACAATGCGGGATACTTCGATGCGTTGTAAATCCACGGGCGGGTTATTCTCCAGAAATAAAGGGTGACGCAGGGCAACTGTTTGCCCCGTGCGTTTGCCCCATTATAGGCGGAAGCCCTGCTGGTGTCAACGCGAACACAGCCGTTTTTACGGAACGTTCACCACCGCCGAAGTTCCGATAGCCGTTTCCACATGAAAGCCGTTGCTCAGGCGAAACAGCGCGGAAACGCGGTAGGAGTGCGGCACTCCGCGCACCAAGGGAAGAACCGACACGCTCCGCGTTTCCAGCAAAGTCGGGTCGAAGCCAAAGGCGAGATAGGAAACGGTGGTTTCGCCCCGTGCGGACGTGTCCACGAAACGGTTTTGCGTTTGGTTTGTGGTTCCGATAAGCGTATCGTCGCGGTACACGTGGTATTCGATAATGCTATTCTGCGGAATATCGGGCGACGGCTCCCATAGCACCGTTACCTGCACCTGTCCATCCACGATGGAGGCGGCAGCCATCACCGACGGCAGGGGGGTGGGAGAAGGCTGTGGCGTCGGTTGCACAACCGGGCTGGGAGTTGGGGTGGGCGCGGGGGACGAGTCCCCGCCGCCGCAACCGGCGATAATCAGGCACAAAACACCGGCAACAAAAACGCTTTTCCGCATACACATCCCCTCGCTTGTTGGCTATAGGTATATCGTATCCGATAGCCTTCCTGCTGTCAATAAGGGTTTTAGCGGCGCGGTTGTCAGTCGGTGAAACGATATTTAAGAAGCGTCCAAAGCGCGTCCACGCCGTCCGTCCATCGGATTTTCTTGCCTTGCGCTTCGGTTCGCGCCCTGTAGGTAATCGGAACCTCGTGGATCCGGTAGCCGCGCTTCAGCACTTTCGCGGTGACTTCGGGGCAAAAGTCGAAGCGTTGCGCCTTGAGCGGAAACGAACGTAGCACCGACAAACGGAACATCTTGTAGCACGTTGCTTCGTCGGTGATTCGTGCGCCGGGAAACAGCAGGTTCGTCGCCCCGGTCAGCAACCGGTTCGCCAGCAGATTCGCGCCCTTCATCCCGGCAATTTTGCCTAAGAAACGCGATCCGTACACCACGTCCGCCTTGCCGGTCAGCATCGGCGCGAGAAGAAGAGGGAACTCGTTCGGGTCGTACTCTAAGTCGGCGTCCTGCACCACTAAAAAATCGCCCTGCGCCGCCGCGACCGCCGATATAATCCCCGCGCCCTTGCCCCGGTTTTGCGCGTGGTACAAAACGCGAACATCGGCAAATCGGCTCTCCACATCAGAGCGGAGCAGTTCGGTCGTGCCATCGGTCGAGCCGTCATCCACCAGAATAATTTCGCGCTCCACGCCTGCCGGAAGCGTCGCGCCCCGTACCTGTCTCACGATTTCGAGTAGCGTCTCGCGTTCGTTAAAAACGGGGACGGCGACGGTCAGCACCGAGGTAGTGCGCGGCGTTTCGGGCGTCCGTGTATCGCCTTCGTTGGCGATTAGGGGGCGTTCTAAAGTCATCATTGGTGTTCGGCGATTCTTCCCTGTTTTATAGACGCTTTTCGCTCCCGGCGCGTTCC
Organism: Armatimonadota bacterium; assembly: GCA_014380985.1. GTDB lineage: Bacteria > Armatimonadota > Armatimonadia > Armatimonadales > Armatimonadaceae > JACMIU01. The sequence goes on from JACMIU010000479.1 coordinate 9,307, forward strand.
CCTATTTGCCGCCCGCTGTGAGGAGCCAGCGTACCGCAAAAAACAAAACGGAGGAGTTTACCCTGCGGCGTTGTTGGGTACGGCAATATAAGGAAATAGCGAAACAAATATGACCGAATCGTTTTCCTATAAAGCAGAGAAACACATGAAGATAATTTATCTATCCATCGCCACTCTATTCGCCTTGTCGGCGACAACGTTTGCTGAGGCGCAAGGCAACATTTCCGTGACCGTCAACGGCGATGCCGTCGCCTTCACGGGGCAACCGCCGATGTCGCAAAACGGGCGCACATTGGTTCCCTTGCGCGGGGTGTTGGAGAAAATCGGCGCGACCGTGCGCTATTCGGGACCGACAAAGACGATTCGGGCGACCAAAGGCGACACGAATATCAGCCTCACGCTCGGCGAAAACGAAGCCACCGTCAATTCGCGGCAGGTAAAATTAGACGTTCCGGCGCAAGCGGTCAACGGCACAACGCTGGTTCCGCTTCGCTTCGTCGCCGAATCGCTCGGCGCGGACGTGCGCTACGACGGCGCGAGCCGCGTGATTGCGATTCGTACCGATGGCAAACCGAACGTAATTGTGCCGCCGAAAGAAGTCGTCACCGAACCGGCGAAATCCGACACCGAAACGTTTAGTGGCATCTTCGTGGATTTCGTGAGCAAGCCGAAGGACGGCGACACTGAGGTCGAACTCAAAATGACCGACGGGCGCGTTTTGACGCTCACCCGCACCGCCGAACTCCTTTTCCAGAATCAGAAAATCGGGTTTGACGATCTGCGATCCGGGGACAAGGTAGTCGCTACCGTCCCCGCCGCCGGAGCCAAGAATCTCGCCAACAAAGCGACGATTTCCGACGACTATACGTAGGTATGATATAACCGAACCGTAGCACTGCAAGATGGATTGCACCGACCGACGCAGGAAAGGAACGATGAAAATGCGAAGTCTACTAATTTTATCCAGTTGTATCCTTATCGCCGGGGGAGCGTTCGCCGCCCCGCCCGCAAGCAAAACACCGACGCCCGCCGCGCCCGTTGTCGCAAAAGCGCGAACGGTGAAGAAGCCGAACGCCATGCCGACATTTGTCCGCTCCGCCTCCAACTCGACCGCCATGATTCGGGTGCTGGTCAACGGCGAGCCGGTTGTTTTTGACACCGGCGAACCCGTCCAGTTAGATGGGCGCGTTCTGGTTCCGATGCGCGAAGTGTTCGAGGCGTTGGGAGCAAAGGTGTCCTTCAACGACGAAACGCGATCCATCGAAGCGGTGCGCGGCGACACCATTATTTCCATCCGCCCCGGTGACGAAACCGCCACCGTGAACGGCGAGGTGCGCCCGCTCGACACCGCGATTCAGGTCATCAACGGCGCGGCGGTGGTTCCGCTTCGCTTTATCTCCGAAACGTTCGGGGCGCAAGTCGCGTGGAATCCCAACGACTATGACGTTGTGGTTCGCACCGAAGCGATTGTCGCCAAGCAATTGCCCGCCGCGCCCGAAGGAAACTCGGTTTTCGGTGCGCTGACCGGCATCTATCCCGAAGCGCGTCTGCTCACCGTGCGCCTTGCGGGCGGCAAAAATGTGCGCGTTCCGCTGGTGCGCGACACCAACGCCACCCGACGCACTACCGGCGCGAACGGTGAAATCGCGGTGTCGGCAAGCAAAGGCGCGTTCGATGCCGGTGCGCTTCGCCTCGGCGAACAAGTGCTGGTAGAGTTCAACGCAGAGTACAAAGGCGTTTTGGTTCTGATTGACACGCACGAACGGCGCGGCACGGTCAAGTCCATCGAGGAGTTGCCGACCGGTGGCAAACAAGTCACGCTGACCGACGGCTCGATAGTCGCTCTTAAAGCGGACGCCGCGATTACCTTTTCCGGGCGACAAATCACGCTCGCGGAAGTGAAATCGGCGGAAAACGTCGTGATTCGACTTGACGACGCCGGGCAGGGGATTTCGCTCGCGGTGACAACGCCGGGCGAAAAGACCGCTGAGAAGCCAACGGAACCGTCTCCGGCGACCGCCGCCCCGACAACACCCGCGCTCGCAACACCGTAAATCGGTTGGTGTTCATGATACAATAGGTGTCATGGACACCCGCCCCGATAGCCGCTTAAGTGAATTGCGCGAACGCCGCGCACAAACCGAAACGCCCCCCGCCGTGGTGATGCGCGAGACCGTGTTGCCGAGCGGTCATATCCTGTCGCTCCGGCACGGCGACATCACCGGCGAATCGGTAGACGCCATTGTCAACGCCGCGAACGAGGGTTTGGCGCACGGCGGCGGCGTTTCCGGCGCGATTGTCCGCAAAGGAGGCGTCGAGATACAGGACGAGTCCGACCGTGTTGGGCGCGTTCCGACCGGCTCGGCGGCGATTACCGGTGCGGGGCAACTTTCGGCGCGGTTCGTCATTCACGCCGTCGGACCCGTTTGGCGCGGGCAGATTCCCGACGAGAGCGACCGTCTACTGCGCTCCGCCACCGTCGCCGCTCTCGAAATCGCCCGCGAACGGGGGCTTCAATCCGTCGCGTTTCCCGCCATTTCAAGCGGCATCTTCGGCTTCCCGAAAGACCGTTGCGCCCACGTCATGCTGGAGGCTGTGGATTGGTGGGCAAGCCAGCACCCAACAGACGCCCCCCGCGATTTGCGTTTCACCATCATTGACGCCCCGACTATCGCGGCGTTTCTTGCCGCGTGGGACGCTCCCGAAACGCCGTAGGTTTTACCCCCGCGTTTATCCGGTACAAAGAGTACAGGCGCACTTGATTTTCGCGCCGAAAGAAACGGATACACAAATGGACAGCAAAACCTTAGCCGACAACTTTATCGCCGCGCTTCACGCCCTGGAAGAAGCCACCGACGAATCGCCGGTCGAGCCTCTCGCCAACCTTTACGCGGACGACGCCGAAATCATCAACACCGCGCTCCTTCTGGGCGGCGAGAAAATCACCGGCAAAGAGGGGGCGACCGAGTTTTGGACGCAGTACAAGAAAACCATCGGCGTCGGCAAGTCGCATTTTCACCACATCGCCGCATCGGACAAAACGGCGGGCTTGTTCTGGAAAACCACGGTGATGAACGGTGCATCGGAGTACGACGGCGCGACGCTTTTAGAGTTCGACGACGCGGGCAAAATCGTCTTTTTTCAAGGCTACTACGACACGCGCCAACTCAACCATGCGATTGGCTTAAGCGATAAGTAAAATCACCGTTTCAAGGGAAGAGACTTGACGTTCCATAAACCTTTCGGTAGAATACTTGCCGGAGGGTTTTTATAATCATGAGTTTTCCTATGGGTGTTCGTATCCTTGTTGCCGCTGTGCTTTGCGCCGCGCCGACATTCGCCGCACAGGCGGCGATAGTGCAAACCAACGCTTTCAACAACACGGTCGCGGGCTTGCCGGTCTCCAATACCGACCTGTTTCAAACGAACCTTGCTTCTGTTTCCGGTACAAGCATCAGTTCGTTCGGCGGCGGAACCGTCGCCGTTCTCGCCGATGGATTGCTGGGAAACGTCGGCGCGGTTTTCGCCCCGGACAATGTCGCTCCGGGAAACGGGGCGACCATTACGTTTGCGCTGGACACGGCAACCAATCCGCTCGGCTACCAGATAAGTAGCCTCGCCACCATCGCGTCGTGGGACACCGGGCGTGACGGACAATCTTACGTGGTAGCGTTTTCTACAGTTTCCGCGCCTACCGTATTCACCGACCTGTTTACCCTCACGCCTTACCAGTCACCGCAAGCGAACTTCAACCCGGCAACCACCTCCGTCACACTGACGCAGGACGCCGGAGACGGGCTGCTGGCAACGAATGTCGCCGCGATCCGTTACACGTTCGATACTTTCGAGAACAGCGGAACCGCGTACCGCGAGTTTGACGCGGTTGGCGCACCGGTCGGAGCCGCCACCGTGCCGGAACCGACCACCGCGCTTTTGCTCGGAATGCCGCTACTCGGTTGGCTCGCCGCCCGTCGCCGCAACGCAAAATAACGAAACGCGATTCGCACCGCTCGCCTTGTAACCGGCAAGCGGTGCGTTTGTGCTATCCTTAGTCGTATGATCGAACTGACTAACCTCGACTGCGACGGCTACACGGTTGTGCCGGATGTTCTGCCCGGCACGACGCTTGCCGCACTACAAAAAGAGTTCGCCGCCCCGCTCACGGGCGGCATGGGCGGACTTCGCAATGTTTTCGCCGCGTTTCCGCTGACGCAAACCGTCGCCGCGTCGGACACTTTACGCGGACTCCTCCGCGCCGTGACCGAAACCCCGACCCCGTACCGACCGGTGCGCGGCATCCTGTTCGACAAAACCGACCAACCGGGCGCGAACTGGAAAGTGCCGTTTCACCAAGACTTGAGCATCGCCGTGCGCGAACGCCCCGCGCTCCCTGTCACCGGGTACGAAATCTGGTCAAGCAAAGACGGGGTCCCACATGTTCAGCCACCGGTTTCGGTAATGGAACGCCTGATCACCGTGCGCCTTCACCTCGACCCGTGCGATGCCGAAACCGGTGCGCTCCGCGTCCTGCCCGGCTCGCATCGTTTGGGCAGACTTGCACCGGACGCCGTCGCACAGGCGCGACGCGAAATCGGGGAAGCGGTTCCTGCCGTGGAAGCCGGGGGCGCGTTCGTGTTTCGCCCGCTTCTTTTGCACGCTTCGTCGCCGATGATCCGTGCCCGTGCGCGTCGCCGTGTGCTACACATCGAGTACGCGCCGACCGATTTGACACTACCGAACGGCGTGAATTGGCACACGTGATAACACACGCGATTGTGGGGTATAACAAGAACGCGGGATAGCCAAAACACAAACGGTTTCAACGCTGGAACGGGAGTTGATGCGGGTATATGCTGGGCATAACGGACTTGGGGGGCAAGGTGCAGGACGTATGGACGGCGGCAACAGGACGTGTGCCGCGTCCCAAAAACGGCGAAATCGTCCCGCCGCCCGGTGAGGAGGGCGAGTTTGCGCTTCTCCGCGAAAGCGGAACCGTCGCGCCGGGGCTTCTCGCCGCCTACGAGCATTGCCGCAAAGTCACCGCGCACTACGGCAAAACGTACTATTTTTCCACCGGCTATTTTCCCGCTGATATTCGCCCCGCCGTCTACGCGTTGTACGCTTGGGTACGTTACCCCGACGAATGGGTAGACAATCCCGGCGACCTGACAATCGTCGAGCAAGCCGAGAAACTGCGCCAGTGGCACGATGCCACCGCCGACGCTATCAAAACCGGCTCCTCCGACCATCCCGTTTTAGCGGCATGGGCGGACGCGGCGCGGCGTCACGAAGTCCCGGCGCAGTATATGCGCGACTTTTTAGCGGCGATGGAGATGGATTTAACCACGCCCCGCTACGCCACTTTCGACGATTTACAGCGATACACCTACGGCTCGGCGTCGGTCGTGGGGCTAATCATGTGCCGCCTTGTCGGGTGCAACGACTGCGAGAGTGTCCCTCATGCGTCGTCGCTCGGGTTAGGGATGCAACTCACCAACTTCCTGCGCGATGTCGGCGAGGACTACACCGGGCGTGGGCGCATCTACCTGCCGCAGGACGACATGGCGCGGTTCGGCGTTTCGGAGGGCGACATCCGGCGCGGCGTCGTCACCGAAAATATCGTGTCCTTGCTCAAGTTCCAAATCGCACGAACCCGCGAAATCTACGCTCACTCCGACGATGGGCTTCACTACCTGCCGTCCTACGCGCAACTGCCCGTGCGTCTTGCCCGCGTTCTTTACTCCCGTATCTTGGACAAAATCGAGCAAAACGGCTACGACGTTTTCACCAAACGCGCCCGCGTTCCCGCGTGGGAAAAGTTGGTCACGGTCGCGGTCGAGCAAAAGCGGTACGGCAAAACCATCAAGGTTTAGCGGCAACGTTACTTCCTGCTGGCAAATCGCCGGGCGATGGCACGCTGCGCTTTTTCGGCGAACATACGCACCCCGGATGCCGGAACCGTTTTGTCGTGCCGAATCGCCACGGGAGGCAGTTCGCGCCGTGCCGCGTCCTTTTCGATATACGAATCGAGCAAGTTGCGGTACGTCGAAACGAAATGAATCCCGACGCACTCCTCCGACACCAACGCCTCCAGCCCGTCCTGCGCCATCACTATCTGTTGTTCGTCGAAGTTTAGGGATTGCGTGGAACCGGCAAGAATCGCGTAGGTGGTTTGCTCACTCCAAAGCGGTGTTTGCGCGAAGTCGTGGACAAGGGTAGCGTCCGACAACAGGGCTTCTATCCGGTCAAGGTCAACACAGTGCTTGGCGACCAGCATTAATCCCGCGTTCGAGCAACGGGGCATATCCAATTTCCCCAAAGGCTTGACCCGTTGCGGCGACAGAGCATACCCGTCCCAAACATCTTTCATAAAAACCGCCCGTATGTCCGGGCTTGGCATCGTGAAAAGACCGGTAAAAGGACGCATAAAAAAGATGTCGCTATCGCAGTAGGCGATAGTGTTCGATGGTTCATAAAACGACGGATCAAACAGCTTCATGCCGAACACGGTGGTTTGCCGGAAGGAAAGACATTTCGGATGATTCCGCAAAAAAGCCGTTGCGTCCGCGTTGGACTGTTCACGCAAAATAATGGAATGAATCGGCAAAATATCGCGCAGTTGTACACAGTCGTCGGGGGTTAGCGAGCCGTCGTCATGAATAATTATCTGCACCGGATCCCGCGAATAACGCACCAGCGTCGGCAAGCATTTTCGCGTCACTCCCATCGTGCTGTGACCGATCATGCTGTGAACGAGTTTCACCGGCGACACCGTTTGCGGGGGATTAGATAAAGACATCGGGGTTTGCAACAGGCGAGCGTAATTCGTGCGCCACACCATCATAACACGAAACTTTTTTCTGACGCAACCGCCGAAATCGTCTTACGGCGAAGCGAACGCACCGGTTACTTGCTCCAAACGCTCACCGAGGGGTTCGTGTAGAGCATATCGGGCGGCAGTGCTTGCGTCGGCAAGCCGTGCCACACATCGCCCGGCTCGGTGTAGATGCGCACCACCGGCAACCCGAACAGCGTCACCGGGTTCGTGAAGTTTTTGTGAACCGGATACGCGGTTTCCGCCGCGCTAAGGTACGCCGCCGCGTCTTTGTTGCCGACGCGAAGCGAATCCGCGTACTGCGCTTCGCTCAGCGCGAGGGCGTCCGGCACAACGGGTGCGGTCAGTAGCGCGGCGTCCCACTCCACCGGAACCATCATGTTTTGCGCGGTTCGCTCCGGTTGTCCGTCCGCGCCAAAGCGCACCGACGGAATCAATCGTAGGTCTTCGCTCTCTGCCGCCACCACCTGCCCGACAAACGGGTACGGATGCGTCAAATACGGGTGCAAGGTCGGCGAGTAGAACCACGGGCCCGCCGGAAACCCGACCGTTCGCACGTTCGGCAGGGCGCGGATGTATGCCGCCGCCGCGTCGCGGGCATCGGTTCGCCCCATCACGCCGTTCAGCGCAAGCGAGAAGCCGGTAGCACCAACAAGTGCAAACCCCGCCAGTAGCCGGTATCCACGCTCGGCGTTTGATTTTCGCCAACCGTCCCACGCCGCGCCCGCCAGAAGAAACAGCACCGGTAGAAGCGGCAAAACATACCGCGCAAACTTCACCGATGCCAGCCCGATGAGCAAGTAGTACGGCAGGGCGAACGCCGCCAGCAGGGCGTCGCCGCGCCGTCGCCGCGCCACCGCGACCCCGACCGCCCACAGGCACAAAACCAGAAGCGGCAACGTCAAGCCCCAGCGCAAACTCGAAACGATGTGGTAAATGAAACCGGGCGCGGTATTCACGAAAACTTCGCCATGCCCCTCGGCGACGTGCGCCGCCTCGTAGCGCAGTCCGCCGATAAAGGCGGGCGTATTCAGTAAAACGCCGGGGCAACCGAGCAGAAAGCCAAACGCCGTCCCCCCCAAAAGAAGCAACAGGGGCAACGGTCTTCGCGGTACGGTTAAGTACCACGCCACGATACCGGGTAGCACCACCAGCCCCGCATTATACTTTGTGGAGGCGGCAAGCCCGGCGAATAATCCGCAGAGAAGCAAGGCACGGGGCGGATTCACGTTTCGCTTCTCGTTTTCGACCGGCAGTGCCGTCGCCGCGAAATACAAACTCCCCGCGATGAAAAACACCGCCGGAATATCCACCGTGGCGAAATGACCGTGTTGTACCGCGAGCGGCGCGACCGCGTACCCCAAACCGGCGACGATTCCCGCCGTGCGACTGTACAAAAGTCGTCCCGTGCCGAACAAAAAACCAACCGTACCCGCGCCGAGAAGCGCGGTAATCAGTCGCGCCGTTAAAAGTTCGGTCGCGGTCGGAAGGGCGAGACCGCCGGGGCGGTTGTCCGGCGCGGCAAAGTCAATCAGTCCGGCGGCGCGTCCGGCGTGAATCACCGCGCCGTTCAGAAGGAGCGACAGCGAGCCGTAGTTGTAGAAGCCGGGGTCAACCTTTCCAGCAAACGGGTTCACATCGAGCGAATGACCGACCACCACCGACTCGTCCGGGTGGTACGAATATGCCCGCGTTTTGTCCGGCAACGCCCACGTAATGCCGGAAAGCCGAAGCACCAGCGCGAATAGCACCAGCAGAAGCGGCACGTATTTCGCCAGTTCTGTTTTGGGGGCGGGAGATTTAACGGTCATCGGTGGATAGTATTGTAACCCGGTGCGGCGACCGTTGCCCCTTTTTCGCGGGCAAAACGGTACACTTTTTTCGTGAACGAATCCGAAGCAAACACTATCAACGCGGAAGCCGCCCGCCTCGCCGAATCCGAGGGTAACCCCGACGGCTGGCGCGACTGGGGCGCGTACCTGTCCGATCGCGCTTGGGGAACCGTGCGCGAAGATTACAGCGCGAACGGTGCGGCGTGGAACTACTTCCCGCACGACCACGCCCGAAGCCGCGCCTACCGGTGGAACGAAGACGGCCTCGGCGGCGTGTCCGACATCCGGCAGGACATTTGCTTCGCCATAGCCCTTTGGAACGGTGTGGACGGGATTCTCAAGGAACGGCTTTTCGGGCTGACGGGACCGCAGGGCAACCACGGCGAAGATGTCAAAGAACTGTACTACTACTTAGACGCTACGCCGACCGCCTCCTACCTGAAGTTTTTGTACAAGTATCCGCAAACGCCGTTCCCCTACGCCGATTTGGTGCAGACCAACGCCAAGCGGGACCGCGAACAGTGGGAATACGAACTGATGGACACCGGTGCGTTTGCCGAAAACCGCTACTTCGATGTATTTGTCGAGTACGCCAAGTCGGACACGCACGATTTATGCGTTCGCATATCTGCTCATAATCGCGGCGACAAGCCTGCCACCATCCACCTACTCCCGACGCTCTGGTTCCGCAATACGTGGAGTTGGGACGACCGTCACGGCAAACCGTCGCTGGCGGCGTCAAACGCGCCGGGCGGTACGCCCATCGTCATTGCGTCGCATTCCCGCGCCGGAACCTACCACCTGTACGCCGATGCAAGCGGCGAAGCAGGGGAGCCAACGCTTTTGTTCACCGAAAACGAAACCAACCACGAACGGCTTTACGGTACGCCGAACGCTTCGCCGTTCGCCAAAGACGGCATCAACAACGCCGTGGTTGGTGGTGACGAAAGCGCGGTAAACCCCGCCCGATCCGGCACGAAGGTTTCCGCGCATTATGTCGCCGAGATCGCGCCCGGTGCAAGCGTCACCGTCCAACTTCGCTTGACAAAAGTAGAAGCCGATGCCCCGACACAGAACGCTGCGCAACTGTTCGGCGATTTCGCGCACACGTTCGAGCAACGAATCGCCGAAGCCGATGCGTTCTACCAGCCGTTCACCTTCCCGTCCGAAGGCGGCGAATTGTCTGATGACGCCCGAAACGTCCAGCGACAAGCCTATGCCGGACTCATCTGGTCGAAACAGTTCTACCATTTCGATGTTGACAAGTGGCTTACGGGCGACCCGAAATCCCCCGTGCCGCCAAAATCGCGCCTCCACGGGCGAAACGGCGACTGGAAAACACTTTCGATTGCCGACATCCTTTCCATGCCCGACAAGTGGGAGTATCCATGGTTCGCGGCGTGGGACTTGGCGTTCCACATGATTCCGTTCGCGCAGATTGATCCCGACTTCGCCAAACACCAACTCCTGCTTTTGTGCCGCGAATGGTATATGCACCCGAACGGGCAACTCCCCGCCTACGAATGGGCGTTCGGCGATGTCAACCCGCCGGTTCATGCGTGGGCGGCACTGCGCGTCTACAAAATCGAACGCAAGATGCGCGGCAAAAAGCGCGGCGAACCCGGCGACGTGTCGTTTTTGAAGCAAGTCTTTCAAAAACTGCTGATCAACTTCACATGGTGGGTGAACCGCAAGGACGCCCTGAATAACAACGTTTTCGAGGGCGGCTTTTTAGGCTTAGACAATATCGGCGTCTTTGATCGCTCCGCGCCGCTTCCTTTAGGCGGTACGCTCGAACAAGCCGACGGTACGGCGTGGATGGCAATGTACTGTTTGAATATGCTCGCTATCGCGCTCGAACTCGCCCGTGTGGATTCCGATTACGAGGCGATTGCCACCAAGTTTGCCGAGCATTACGTCTATATCGCCTACGCTATCAATACGTTTAGCGGAGATCACATGGGGCTGTGGGACGACGAGGACGGATTCTACTACGACTTACTGCACCTGCCGCGAGCGTGCGCCCCCGGCGGGACCGAGTACATTCCGCTCAAAGTGCGCTCGTGGGTCGGGATTATGCCGCTGTTCGCCGTGGAAGGGTTCGACGCCGAAACTTTAGCCGCCGTGCCGAACTTCCGCCGCCGCTTCGAGTGGTTTCTGAAGCACCGTCCCGAACTCGCCCAAGATGTCGCGCATATCGCACAGCGTGGGCAGGACGAACGCGCTATCTTCTCGCTCGTGTCGCCGGAGCGACTGACGCGCCTTTTGCGCCGAACGCTGGACGAAACCGAGTTTCTATCGCCTTACGGCATTCGCAGTGTGAGCAAGTTCCACGAAAAACACCCGTACCAACTAACGCTAGAAGGCACGGATTACGGCGTCAAGTACACGCCCGGCGAAAGCACGACATCGCTGTTTGGCGGCAACTCCAACTGGCGCGGACCCGTTTGGCTTCCGCTCAACTATCTGCTGATTGAATCCCTGCAAAAGTTCGACTTCGTGTATGGCGACTCGCTCACGGTGGAAATGCCCACCGGCTCCGGCAAACCGGTGACGCTTTGGGAAGTTTCGATGGAACTTTCGCGCCGCCTGAACCGCCTGTTCCTGCGGCACGGCGAAACCGGAACGCGCCCCATCTACGGGGGCGAAATGGTGCAACAAACCGACCCACATTTCCGCGACTTACTGCTGTTCCACGAATATTTCCACGGCGACAACGGCGCGGGTTTAGGTGCAAGCCATCAAACCGGATGGACGGCGTTGGTGGCGAAAATGTTATCGCAGAGCGGCGAATA
>JACMIU010000480.1 GCA_014380985.1 Armatimonadota bacterium
ACCCCGCCGCGACGGAGATAATAATCAGCAAGCGCACATCCCTGTCGTCGTCAAGCAGATACGTTACCGCCGCACCGAGCAGGATGACGCCAGCACCGAGGCACAGGCGCATGATGAGTGCGGTTCGCACCAAGTCCGTCGTGCGTTCGGGGTGGCGGGCGATCTCGCGCACCAATACGGTGGACGTGCCGAAGTTGACCAGCACCGTGAGCATCCCGGCTACCGCCGCCGCGAGCGTGAAGTGTCCCATACCTTTAACACCGAAGTAGCCGGGTAAGTACAAGGCAAGAACTAAAGCGGCGACCCACGAAACGCCCTGCGCGATGAGTGTGGAACCGACATTGCGCGAAAACTTACTGGCAAATCGGTCTCGAATCGTGGCGACGAAACTCATGCGCCGCCTTTCAATCGGTCTTCCTCGCCCATCGGCTCCAAAGTCGTGCGCGGCGACACGGCGGATACCAACCCGACGCAAATCGCGCCAAACAGCATTGACCTCATGTTCGAGAGTTGCAGGTCGAGAAGCCCGAAAATCAGCAGCATGATACCCACCAGCAAGCCGTTTAAGGCGACGGCTTTGGTCATCCGGTCGAGGTTCGGGCGGCGAATCGTGAAGCAAGCGTGTACAATGATACCGAACCACATCAGCCAGAACGCCATGTAGCCGCCCGTACCGACGCGCATCCAGACCCACAAAACCTGATTGTGAGGGAGCAAGTCCCACCACTCGTAGATTTCCGAAATATTGGCGATTTCAACCGCGTGTAAAAAGCGGCGACCGTAGCCGTAACCGGTTACAGGGGCGGTGCGAATCGTCGCCATCAGGTTTTTGTTTTCGGCTTCGCGGTAGGCGTTCGACGAAGCGTCGCGGGCGTCGGGCTGAAACTGTGACTTAATCGAACGCGCCGGAAGCGCGAGAATCCCCGAACTGTTTTTGAACACGGGATAGTAAACGGCAAACGCGACCGCGATAGCGATACCGATAGAAGCCGCCGCCTTGCGTCGGTGCGGCATCGAGCGCATCACCGCGACCAACACAATGGGAAGAGCGATAGCGAGTGCGGCGGTTCCGGCACGGCGGTTCGTGGCAAGGTTGCCGAGCAGAATCAGCGGCATCAACAGCCACAAGAAGCGTTGCAGTTTCTCGTGTGTTCCGGTGAGCGTCAAACAAAGCGCGAGGACGAACGCGCCGTTGAGCAGAAACGCTTCCTCGTGCGATCCGACTCCCTGATCGGGAAGCGGCAATCCGCCGAGCGTGACATAGCGGCGGAACGTGTACAGTGCCGCTTTAATCACCATGCAGACGCCGAGCGTCCAGAGCATTCGGGAAACCTGCGCCCGGTCTTTCACAATGTTCAGCGTCATAAAATAGAGCAAAACAAAGTAAAACTGCGCCCGTGTTTCTTGAAGTGCAAGTTTGAAATCCCCGCCCTGTGCCATGCCGTTCAAAAACCCGAACACGACAAACGCGGCGTAGGTCAGCATCGGCACATAGATAACCGGTGTGCCGAGCGATATTTTGAAGGAACGACCGATAACCGCCTGCAAAAACGAGAAGATTCCTGCTGTGACCAGAATCAGTTCAAACGGGCTAATAGGCAACGCCTTGAAATTGATTCGCAGATAGGTCTGAAAAATCGTGTTGATGTTCCAGAACACCGGCACGGCATCGGTCAAGGAATCGGGATAAGTCGTGGGCATCCACTCAAAAAGTAGCGCGGAACCGAACGCAAGGGGAAGCGCGATTCCGGGATACCGCCACAAAAGCGCGAGTAGTCCGACCGCGAAAATCAGCACCAAACTGATAATCGGCGACGACGCCAGCGATGTCATCGAAAGCCGTGGAATCGAGCCAATCGCCACCAACCCCGCTGCGACCATTGCGCCGAATACCACGCCGCGCAAGGCAAGCCACCGCGAACGTCGCCCTTTTTCGTTTTGAAAATCGGCAACGGTTTGCGCGGGTGCGTCGGTATTTTGGGGCAGGGAAACGCTCATAACAATTAGGGATTTTTAATCCAATAATAGGCAAGCACCAAAGCGATATAGGCGGCGGTTGCCCACCACAGACTTGCCGTCAGACGCCTTGCGAACAAGCCGACCGCGACCATCCAAAACACTATCGGTAAAAGAATGCTCACCGGTGCGTTGCCTCCGGCGTTTCCGAAGATTCAACGGGTGCAACTGTGATACGGGCGGTGCGAACCCATTCCTTGCCGTCCTTGCCGCGCCGCAGCTTGCTTTGCGCGAACAGAACGAACTTCCAAATCATGTACGCCGGGGCTTTTAGCAGTGCGCCGACCGCCGCGCCGGAAGCATCCGCCACCTTCAAGCCACCAATCACGTAAACGCCGTAACCGAGCCATGTAGCGGCGGCCGCCGCCAGCCACCACGGAGAAACGAAGCCGAGCGCGACGTTGACGCCGCAGACCAGCGTCCATGCCGCGAGTAGCGCGAACAGTTCCGCGAGCGGCGGAATCAGCATATCAAGGGCGGCATCGGTTTTGCGAAAATCGCCTTGCGTTAGCCCGCGCCAAAGTAGCCCACCCGAACGCCGGGCGACTATTTCGCGTCGTCCGCGCTCCCATCGGTCGCGCTGAGAGCGCGATTCCTGCTCGCCGACCGGCATCTGGGCGCGAACCACGGCGTCCGGGGCGTAGGCGACGCGAATCCCGTGTTCCTCTAAAAGGTCTAAGCCAAAGTCTAAATCCTCGGTAATCGAGTCGCCACGCCATTTCGCTACGCGCATCGTTTCGCGCCCAAAAATCATGCCGTTGCCTTTAAGCCCCGCCGACAATCCGAGGCGTTCGCGCCCCAGCGGCTTGACATGATTGACTAAATCGAACGCGCCCGTCATCAAAGCGGTACGCCAACCGTCGTCGGTATTCAAAACGCCGTACCGCGCTTGCACGGCGGCACGTTCACCGATAGAAACGGCACGGGCGACAAGCTCGGTCAAACAATTCGGCGCGGCTTCGGTGTCGGCGTCCACGATCACGTAGAAATCGGACGGATCGGAATCCGCCTTGATCCGCTCGAACGCCCACGCGAGGGCGTACCCTTTGCCGCGTTCATCTAAATTGACGCGCTCCCAAACGGTCGCGCCGCACTCACGCCCGATTTGCGCGGTAGCGTCGGTACAGTTGTCGGCGATAACAAGAACGCGATAGGCGTTTGTCGGATAGTCCTGCTTCGTCAGACTGTGCAGGGTAGCGCGAAGCACGGCTTCTTCGTTATGCGCGGGAACCACCACGGTCACGGTGTACGTTGCGACGCCCGGCATTGTCAGAGGTTCGCGTTTCGCCCGCGTCGCCGCCCCCAAAAGCGTGTTCAAGTAGACGACGCTACCCCCGGCATACGCGGCAAGAGTCGCCATCACGATGTTTGCGGCAAGGGGCAGAGCTTCCATTCTTCGTTACGCCTCCGCCAATAGTCGTTTTTTTAGCCCCGGTGGAACCGGAGAGTAAGTATCGTTTAGTACCATGCCGCGTACACGGTGTCGCCCGACGCGCTCGATGGCTCGTGCCACGGTAGTGCGCGGCGTGATTCCGGCGCGAACCACGAACGCCAAGCCGTCTGCATACACGCAAAGCGGGTGGGCGTTGTCGGACACCACGGCGGGCAGATCGAGAATAACAAGGTCGAAGCGGTCACGGGCGGCGGCGATAATATCGCGCACTCGCGGCGACCGTGCGGAGCGGGACGGGTTTTGCGGCAAACGCCCCGCCGGAAGGAGCGATATATCCGAGTCGGACGCAAGGCGCAAAACCGGCACGGTCGGGTCAGCGTTCTCGATCAGCGACACCGCGCCCGCGCCAGTCAGTGGCGACGTTTCCGCGCCGACGCGCCCCGCCAAAACTGGCTCGCCGAGCGACATTTCCAGCAAGCCGACGCGCTTAAAGGTTTTCGACGCGGCGGCGCGGGCGAGATGCAGGGCGACCGTGGAAACGCCTTCCCCCCCGACCGCCGAAGTCACACCTAAAACGTAGCCGTCCGGCTTTTGCGCGATGTCGTTTTCGAGCTGAGCGTACAAAGTGCCGAACGAATCGGGCATTTCGCCGAGCCGAAGCAAAACTTCGAGCGTGTCGGCTTCCGCCGTTAGCGGATGAAACGTCGCCGCGTCACCGGTTCCGAGTTGAAACAATCGCCACCCGACCGCGCCGGTGGTATCGGTTTCGTACAAGGGCGTCATCGTTTTTTGCCCTTTACGACGGTTTCACCGCCCCATTCTTTTTGCCGGGGAACTGCCGACAGCAGCGGGACATCGAAGAAACGCGGCGCGTCGGACGAGTAGCGCACACTGGTATCCGCCCACTCGCTAAACACAATCATACACGCGCCCACAAGGAAACCGAGGAATACGCTCGCGGCAAGGAGGATGGCGGTTTTCTTTTTGTTGATGGTGCTTTCGGGGCGGATCGCGCCGAGTTGCCGCAGTCCGCTTTGCGCGGTCGCCTTGTCCAAGTTCGCTTTGAACCGTGCTTCTTCGCGCTGTTCCACGAGGGCATCGTATTGCTTCTTGATAACCGAGGAATCGCGCAACCGGTCGTTAAGTTTTTTCT
>JACMIU010000481.1 GCA_014380985.1 Armatimonadota bacterium
AGCCCGCATGAAGCAGTACCGCGCCGTGGTTCGCGCCCGATTGCCGCTCACGTCGCCGCTACTTTTGACCATCCCGGCGTACTCCCCGCCGCCCGGCGCGACGCCCGCCCCGTCCGTACTTTCGGGGACGTGGGACGTGCCGACCGTGCGGGCGAAACTGTCGTGGACGCCGGGAACCACGGCGAAAATCAGCGGTTACGTCGTGCGTTACTGCCCGCCGCCCTCGTACAAAGCGGGCGAGGAGCAGTCTATAACGTCGCTTCCCGCGACCGCCACGACTTTTGAGACAACGGCGGGACTATCCGCGTCCGGCTCAATCGCTTACTACAAAGTGTACGTGCTAACGACGCAGGGCGGCGAACGCGGTTCGAACGCGGTCAAAATCGTGCGAGCGTAGCCGGGCGGCGACGGAGCCACCACCGCCCGCCGCCCGGTTATCCGCGCTATTTATACGCCGTGAGCGGCAAGCGCGATTCGCCCATCAGGAATGTGTCCACGCCGTGCGCCGCTTCGCGTCCTTCGGCGATTGCCCACACAATCAGCGATTGACCGCGCCGTGCATCGCCCGCCGCAAACACGCCGGGAACCGTGGTCTGGTACGACGCATCGGTTTGCACCGACCCGCGCTCCGTGAACGCGACGCCCAAGCCGTCGAGCAAACCGTCTTTTTCCGGCGATTCGTAGCCGATGGCGATCAGCACGAGGTCTGCCGGAAACACCACTTCACCGCCGGGAAGCGCGACCAGACCGCGCCGCCCGCCGACCGAGCCATCGCCCTTTTCCACGCGCACCGCATGAAGTTCTTTCACCACGCCGTTTTCGCCGGTGAAGCGGTCGGTGTGGATTCCCCACTCGCGGCTTCCGCCTTCTTCGTGCGCGGGACCCGTTCGCATAACTAATGCCGGTTCGGGCCACCACGGATTGAGTTCCGGTTTGTCTTTCGGCGGTTCGGGGTGAATCTGAAACTGCGTCACCGATGCCGCGCCCTGCCGCAACGCCGTGCCGTAGCAGTCCGCGCCCGTGTCGCCGCCGCCGATAATAATGACGTGCTTACCGTGCGCGTCAATCACGGGGGTTTGCCATGCGTGGGTGTCTTCGCCCGCGATACGTCGGTTCGCCTGCGTCAGATAATCCATCGCATAGTGAATGCCCGACAACTCGCGCCCGCCGACATTCTTCATGTCGCGGGGTTTGAGCGCACCGACGCACAGCACCACGGCGTCGAACGATTCGCGCAGTTTTTCGGCTGAAAAGTCCGCCGCGCCAACGTGAACCCCGGTACAGAACCGGATGCCTTCTTCTTCCAGCAACGCGATACGTCGGTCGAGGTACTTCGTTTTGTCCATCTTGAAGTCGGGGATACCGTAGCGAAGCAAACCGCCAATCCGGTCGTCGCGCTCCAAAACGGTGACGTAATGCCCGGCGCGGTTGAGTTGTTGCGCCGCCGCCAACCCCGCGGGCCCCGACCCGACCACCGCCACGGTTTTGCCGGTGCGCTTGTTCGGCGTTTCGGCTTGTATCCAGCCTTCCTCGAAGCCACGGTCAATAATGCTCATCTCGACCTGCTTGATAGTCACCGGGTCGGCGTTGATACTTAAAACGCAGGCTTCCTCACACGGAGCCGGACACAGTTTGCCGGTGAACTCCGGGAAGTTATTGGTCGCGTGAAGCGCGGCGAGTGCCGCCCGCCACTTGTTCCGGTAGACTAAATCGTTCCAGTCGGGAATCAGGTTGCCGAGCGGACAACCGCCGTGGCAGAACGGAATCCCGCAGTCCATGCACCGCGACGCTTGCGCCCGCAATTTGTCTGCCGCCATCGGCAAGTAGACTTCCTTGAAGTCGCCGACGCGCTCCTGTGCCGGTCGCTTTTTCGGCATCTCGCGGGGGGTGGTAATAAATGCTTTGCTATCGCCCATTGTTTTTAAGCCTGTCTAAACTTTGGTTATCCTGTTTGTCAATCTTTCGCAAAATCGCGTATTGCTCGCTCCAAACCACGCACTACCTTGACGCGCTTCGCCTTTTGCCACAGGTAAAGCGGCAACCGGGCGAACGGCGTTTGTGCTTCGCCGTTGTCGTTGTAGTATCGCATCTTCGCATCGCCCCAGCGAAAACTCGGCTTCAATGGTTGGTCATAGAACGCCCTGTATTCGCCGATTTGCGCTAACGATACGAACACGAACCGGAACCCGCACACGTGAACGAAATACAGAGACGCCGGAGGGTTTTGCCTGTCGAATGGCAACGCGCCGTAATCCCACCGGATCTCATCGGCGACCAATTCCCACGAAAACGGCTTTTTGTAGCAACGCATTGTTTTTCAGTCCATTCGTAGTAATCGCACCGCGCCGCCATCCACAACGTCAATCGTGAGGCTGTAGCCATAGAGCAGTTTCATGCCGACGAGGGTTCCGCCGCCAACGGGCGCGGTTGCAATTACGCTTTGGTCTTTGCCATTCCAAAAGAGGGTGAGCAGGTATCGGTTCATGAATGTGCGTGACCCGTCGCCGAGGCGATACGGCACGGCTTGCAAAACAGGCAGGTTGAGCGACACTGCAAGCGATTCTTCGATCAGCAGGGCATCGCTAAAACCGCTATCAATCACCGCTTCCAAATCGGCTTTCGCCGACTCGGACGGGTGCTTGACCGTAAGGCGAAGAATGGCTTCGCACCGATAGAAAACTTCGCCAGTTATCACCGGTTCGGCAACTCCCGGCTTCCCGCGCCGATGCTGCCTGCAACATCGTAGCCAATGCGTAGCCCCGCTTGAACCTGCCCCGGACGCCGCGCCCAAAGGCGTAGGCAGGCGTCGTCCCCATCATCGTCTATCTCATAATCGCCGCTTTCAAGGGCAATAGCGATATGCTTGCCTATATTTCCCGGCTCTAATTGGTCGCGCAAGGTGTCGCGGTAAATCGCTTCGCCGCGCTCCACGATTTCGCGGGCAGATAGTTTTGTCGGTGTCATAACGTTATTTTACCGCGTATCGGGTTCGGTCGGTTCGTCTTCGTCGGTCGGAGGAGCGGCGTAGCGAAGCGGTACAAGGCGCATGATTTCCACTTTGCCATTGTCTGTGACATCCACCGAAAGGTTATAGCCCGCAAGCAACTTCATGCCGACCAGTGGCACATCGCCGTCCGCAACGACCTGAGTTAAAACCCGGATGCCATCCCACTCTACGGAAGCGAAGTATAGCGTCGATAAAATCAGCGATCCGTCCGCAAGTGTTGTCGGCGCAACGCCGCTTTGTGATAATCCGAGCGTCGCCACATCTGCGGGCAGTAACGACATAGTGCCGCTAAACCCGGTATCAATTAAGGCGTCGTGAGTGACACTTCGCCCGTTGAATCCGTGAACGGTGACACTGACCCACGGCGACTTGCTTTTCTCGGAATCCTCTCGAAGAAATCCACTAATCATGCTGATTTATCCACGCACCGCCCCGATGGTAAAACGCTCGTGCACCGATACGCATGATATACCGCTCGGCTTTAGCACCTCGCGCCCATAACTTCTGCGTGAACTCATCATCGTTGTCGGCAAAAACGTACTCGCCGGTTTCTACGTCAATCGCAAGCGGCTTTCCCGCGTTCCCGCTTTCGACGGCGGCGCGGATTCCGCCTTCGTAGAGTTCCTTGCCCCGCGCTACGATCTCTTCGTTTGTCATGTTTTGCTCTCCGTCTACAGCAAGTCCAACGTCATCTTGCCATCTTGCCAAATCGCGGCAGATTCAGCGTAAAAGGCGATATAGTTTTCGGCGTAGTCAATGTCACTACCGAAAAACGTGTCATGGCGAAGCCACACCTCGCACGACGCACCGGGCGTCAGAATAATACCGGACGCCCACGGCTCGATAACAACGTTCAGCGGCTCCGCAGACCGATTGTGTACCGGAATCACTGCGTAACCGTTCGCTCGTGCTTCGTCCGCGCTTGTCATCCCGCGCTTGCCATATCACCGATTAGCGACGCCGAAGGATCGCCTGCCGCGTGACCGTGACCGTCGCCGCTACCGTTGCCATTCGACATGGGGAGCGGCGTCGCCGAGCGTTTCGCCAACAACGTTTTGTATTCTTCTGACACTACTTTGACGAACTTGCCCAGCGCGGCGTCCCAGTCCGATAGCAGTTCCGCCGCCCGCGCCGAATCGGTTAGGGCGTGGTGCTTCGTTATCAAACCTTTGAGAAGGTCAATGTCCGCCGCGTCCGTCACGGCTTCGCGGAGCAGGTTTTTGTCGTCGTTGATGCGCGTTGCGAAACTGCCTTCGGGGTCGTAGACGAACGCCGCCCCGCCCGACATTCCCGCCGCGAAGTTGCGCCCGGTTTCGCCTAAAACTACGACCGTGCCGCCGGTCATGTACTCGCAACCGTGATCGCCGACGCCCTCAACCACCGCCTTTGCGCCGGAGTTTCGCACCGCGAACCGCTCGCCGACTTTGCCCGACAGGAACACTTCGCCGCCCGTCGCGCCGTAGAGCAGGGTGTTTCCGGCGATAATGTTGTCGTGCGCCGGAAAAACCGCGCCGTGCGGGGGGCGCACCACAATCCTGCCGCCGCTCATGCCCTTGCCGAGGTAATCGTTCGCGTCACCGAGGAGTGTCAGCGTCATACCACCCGCTAAGAATGTGCCGAACGATTGCCCCGACGATCCCCGGAACGTGATGCGGATTGTGCCGTCGGGCAAGCCCTTCGCGCCGTAGCGTTTCGCCACTTCCCCAGAAAGCATCGTGCCGCACGTCCGGTTGTAGTTGTGGATCTCCGTGGTGAACTGAACCGGCTTCGCGTCCTCCAACGCCGGTTTTGCCGCTTCAATTAACTTATAGTCCAAAGCACCGCGCAAGCCGTGGTCTTGGCTCTCGACGCACCGCACGGCGACGCCTTCGGGAACCGGTATCTCGTGCAGGAGTGCGGCGAGGTGAACGCCCCGCGCCTTCCAGTGGCGCACGGCGTCGTCCACATAGAGCGAGCCGACCTGCCCGATCATCTCGTCCATCGTGCGGAAGCCTAAGTCCGCCATCAAACGCCGCGCTTCTTCGGCGACAAAGAAGAAGTAGTTGATCACGTGTTCCGGCTTGCCCTCGAACTTCGCCCGCAAAACCGGGTCTTGCGTAGCGATTCCGACCGGGCAGGTTCCTAAGTGGCAGACGCGCATCATGATGCACCCTTGCGCGACCAGCGGCGCACTCGAAAACCCGAACTCCTCCGCGCCCAAAAGCGCGGCGACGATGACATCGCGCCCTGTTTTCATTTGCCCATCGGTTGCGAGGCGAACGCGCCCGCGCAGGTTATTCAATACCAGCGTTTGCTGCGTTTCCGCTAAACCGAGTTCCCACGGCAACCCGCAGTGCTTGATGGATGACAAGGGCGACGCGCCGGTGCCGCCCTCGTACCCGGCGATTAGAATATGGTCGGCGTGCGCTTTGGCGACGCCCGCCGCGATGGTTCCGACGCCGACTTCGGACACTAACTTGACCGAGAT
>JACMIU010000482.1 GCA_014380985.1 Armatimonadota bacterium
CGGCGCGGACGTAACCATCGAATCGCTCGGTACGCAGGAAACATTCGAGAACGCCCTGCGGTCGCTCCGTCCGGGCGGAACCTTGTCGAGCCTCGGCGTGTATTCCGGCAAACTGCAAATGCCCTACGACGCGTTCGCCGCCGGACTCGGCGATCACCGCATCGTGACGACACTCTGCCCCGGCGGCAAGGAGCGGATGCGCCGCCTGATGGAGACGGTGCGGCACGGGCGCGTGGACCTGACGCCGCTCCTGACGCACACGTTCGCATTAGACGACATCACCGACGCCTACGCGCTGTTCGGCGACCGCAAAGACGGCGTGCTGAAAGTCGCCGTCAAACCGTAGTGTCACACCCGCGTCGTTACCTCACCCATACGATCCAACACCCGGCGCGGCGCGACTAAGTTTTTCTTTGTCCTACGCGGACGGCGGCAACCTCACGTTGCATCGTTGTTACCTGCGGTGCGGGGAAGGTTTTTTGCTACGTTGTGGCGAACCGTCGTTTGATTATGCCTGTGCAACTGAAAGAGAAAGAAGAGACACAAACCGCAACGTACACATCGGCAACGCCCCCCGTGCCGAAAGTGCAAATTGATCAAGCCGCGTCCGTCGAAACGCTGTCGCCGACGCTTGTTGTTGCCAACCCACCGCGCCGCGCAAAGAGGTCTTTCGTTCGTCCGGCTTGGACGCGGTTTGTGAAGCGCGAGAGGTTTTCCGCCGCCGCCGTGTTCGTCGTTTGCGGGTTGGCGATTGTGCTTGGCGTTTCCGTTGGCTGGCTATTTCACGGTTGGGGGCAGATTATCGCAGGGCTAAAGGCGATTCAGGTGGACGGCAAATCGGCGGTGATCGTGTTAGGCCCGCCTACAGTACAAGTGGTTGCCGGGGCGATTGCCGGTTTGGTTGCGCTGTGGCAGTTTAACCGGTCGCACTGGCAACGCGATATGCACCTTGTCCGGGCGCAACGATTGGCGAAGCGGCAAGCCGACCAGAAAGAACGCACCGACCGCGAACTCGCCCGCCAAAAAGAATTGGTAGATCGCGAACACTTCCGAAGCAAGGAGTTGCAAGACCAGTTCGGCGACATTCAGAACCGGTTGGCGTCCCCCGAACCGATTATCCGGGCGAATGCCGCGCTCCGTCTCGCGCAGTTCGGGGAAACGTTGAAGCCGGGTGTTGCGGAAGGCGAACTGCGCACCGAAAAGAACAACCCGTACTTCGTCCCCGTCGTGTCGCAACTCGCCACCGCGCTGTACCTCGAACCGAACCCGGCGATACGCAAGGCGATTCGAGAAGCGTTCAAGAACCTGATCGCGTTCGCCAACACGGACGGCGACGACCAACCCCTTCTCCACGCGCTTATCGAACGCCTCGCCGACGCCAACCGGACGGCGCGGGATAACTTTATCAAGGCTCTCGCGGAATGGACAGTCATAAATAAAGATTGGATAGCCTCAGAGTCAGAGGATGCACAAACAGCATTTACTCAAGATGGTGAGTGCTATTCGGACTATCTGAAGGAGAAAATATTTCAATTCCTGTGTTCTGTCGCGCCATTCTGCTACAGACGAGATGCTACTGAGTCTGTACTCGAATATCTAATAGTATGGGGCGAGCAGATAGATTCAAGCAATGTCGTTGAACGTGACAGTCTGTTTACCATCCAACGAAGGAAGTATGAACAGAAGCGCGAAGCGCAAGGTGACGCAGGAGAAAAATCAAAAGGGGATGCGATGCTGTTGCCAACGCTCGAAACAACAGCGCAACAGTTAATTGACACACGCGATTCATTGGCTGATTCGTTACGTTCATTGAAGTTGCCAACGGATTTTCCGGTGGACTTGCACAATAAAATGGTAAAGGCTAAGGAATGCGACTGTGAGAACGAAGGCGAATTAATAGATTACGGCATATCTATACGGAAAGTTTTCGACCGATTCGATGTAAATGAAGGTTGGAAGCGACCAAATTTGTTGAACTTAACTTCTTGTTTTTTGGCAGGGGCAATATTGGATGAATCTATAATGTCAGGCGGTATGTTGAATTATTGCTTTTTACAAGGTGCGAGCATGGCTTCTGTTCGTTTAGAGGGGGCGTCAATGTATTATGTAAAAATGGGATATGCTCTTGTATCAGGAGGAGATTTTATAGGAGCGGATATTCGGCGAGCCGATTTATATAGATTAGGGGCAGACTTTGCTAATCTAATGGCGGTAGACCTTTCGTTTACCAACCTTGTTGAAATTAATCCAAATGGGATCAATCTCACGTGTGCTTCATTATACGGAGTACACATTGACAGGTTGACAGAGCGGCGGCTACCATATGGTACTAACCTCAAAAACTTCTGCCCTATATTTAGATCATATATAGGAACTGTTAACGATAATGCCTCAGACACTCGAACAAATGACATTAAAGAGTGGTTGACAGAATTAAAGTGCGAGTTACAGTCACGTAGCGCAAATCTAAATGCTTAGATAAACATAACGTAACACTAATTTATAGTAATTCTCGGAATCCATAACATGCCTACCGAAGTCTATAGGGCATCTCGCGGCATCTATGTCGCCCATCTCGAAGAAAATATATCCCGTCGCGGAACTTATAAGGCGTGTCTAAGGTTTATCATGTCTACCTACGGTTTGAACCTGTTCCCCCCGACAATGCAGGGCTTTATCGCGCACTGGACGCAGGTCAACGCCACCCTCGGCGCGTCCCCCCTCCTGCTCAAAAACGGCTACACGCTCGCAACGTTCACCGCAGACCGCGCCGCGATTCAGTCCGCCATTGATGCCGTCTTCCCCGCCGTCAACGCCGTGCAGGGCGCGATTGTCACCCGCGACACCGTGAAAACCGCGATTCGTCTGCGTCTCGTGCAGTTCCGCGCCGCGATTGCCGCCAGCCTCCCCGACAGCAAGTACGCCGGTATGCTCCCAACCCTGCCCGCCGTTTCGTCCAACGAATCGAAGTTCACCGCGCCGTTCCTCGACGCCACGGCGATTTGGCAACTCATCAACACCGAAGCGGACCCCGGCTTCACCCCGCCGCTCGTTCTCGCGGGCGGCTACACCAAAGCCAACTTCGACGCCGAAATCGCCGCGCTTCGTGCCGCTATTTAGCCGTGTCGAACGCGCAAATCGGGGCGTCCGTCGCCCGTGCCGCCCGCGATATTCTCATCAAACCGGCGTCGCAACGCATGAAACAGTACCGTCAGGC
>JACMIU010000483.1 GCA_014380985.1 Armatimonadota bacterium
CGCCGACATTCGCCGCCGCAACGCGGAGGGAGGCGACCGCGCTTCATGAACGTCGCCCTTATCGGAGCAAGCGCATTGTTTTATCTCGCGCTGGTATCGGTTTTTTATCTGTTTACGTTTGTAGCCGTGTCGGCATCGCGGCGCATTCTGTCTCGTGCGCCGCAAAGTCTTTGCAAGCGCGTCACGCTGCTCGCGCTTTTACTGCCGCCCGTCGCCGCACTTTTGCCCACCGTGGCGGGCGTGGTTCTGCGCCATTCACACGGGAGCGCGGCGATGGCGACCGCGACGCACCGTTTGCCCGCCGAAGCCGCCACGGTTGCCGCGCATCACACAATGGCTTGCGCCTTGATCTTCGAGCGGGTCGGTAGCCTGACGAGTTTCGGCACGGACAGCCACGTCGTCAGCGGTGTGCTGGGAGCGGCGGCGTGGCTTCTGGCAGGAGCGGGCATTTTCTATGCGGCGCGTCTCGCCGTAGCGACGCTCAGGCTCGAAACGGGTATCGCCCCGCATTTATCGGTTCCCTCTCCCGCTCTTCTTGCTTCGCTCGAACGGGTAAATCAACGCCTCGCGCTACCCGCGCCCTTGCGCCGTCGCTTCTTTGAGTGCGCCCTACCCCCGGAACGCTCTTCCGTGATGGGACTGACGCGGGCGCGGTGTGTATTGTCGCGGGAGTTCATCCAAACCGCCCCGCCCGAAGAAGTGGACGCGCTGGTCGCGCACGAAGCCGGACATTTGCGCTCCGGCGACGCTTATGCCGCGTTCGCGGTCGGGGTGCTGAACTGCCTTTTCTTCTTTCTGCGACCGGTGCACCTTCTCGGCAGAAGATGGCGCGAAGCGGCGGAACTCGCCGCCGACGATGTTGCCGTTCGCGGAACCGGCAACGATCCGCTCGCGGTCGCTTCGGCGATTTTGCGGATCAAAGGGACATCGGCTTCGGTCGCGCTTCCCGCATCGCTCTTGTCGTTCGCGGACGAAGCGACGTCGGCACAAACGCGGGTGGAGCGTTTGCTCGCGCAAGCCGAAGCGGAACCTGCCGTCCGCCGGGAAACGGGTGCGCAAATGGTCTTCGCTTGGGGAGCGACAGGTTTGCTGTCGCTCTTGGGCGCGGGTCTGCTCGTTTCGTCCGAAGCCGCTTGCGTCGCGCACTGCGCCCTCGAACTGCTGAAAAGCGTGCGATGAAACGTGCCACCGACGCTGATAAGACAGGGAACTTTTCGTTCCCCACAAACGTTCTATTGATAGTAGAATCTGAACAAGGATCACATAAACCATGACATCATCCTCTATTTTGTTCCGCCGCGCTTTGGTCGCCGCGTTCGCCGTAACCGTTGCCAACACCATCGTTCCGGCGTTCGCGCACGAAGCCCCCTGCCCGCGTTGCCGGATCAAACTCACGCAGAACACGCCCACGCAAGATAATGAAGTGGTGCTTCGCCTCGGCAGAAAGCGCATCGAATACAAATGCGTCTACTGCGCGATGGCGGATGTCGCCGAAAAGTACGGGGATGCCGATGTGACGATACTCGCGCCGAGCGAAAAAAAAGGACAACCCGTTGAACTAACGCGCACGGCGGGTAAATGGAATGCCCCCGAAGGGACCGTGTTCGTGGGCGTCAAAGCGAGCCACGCGATATGTCAAGTCACGTACCGGACGTTCACGAATAAAGCCGCATTTGATACGTATGTGGCAGCAAACAAAGCCAAACTTCCCGGCGCGAAACCGCTGACACTGGATCAGATGCTCACGCTTGCCATGAACTAAGTAAAAAATCGGAAATATGTTCCATTGTTTTCGAGCGACTATCGAGAGCGTGTGGACACAGGAATAATGGAACATATTTCCGATTTTTACTTAACACCAATCTGCTTTGATTCGCCCCTGATTTTTCGGGGACTGAAGTCCCCGATCGTGTGGCTTCAAAGAAGGACTAGGTATAGTACAAAAAATATGCTTATCAAATCTTTACTTGCCGCAACCGTTTCGCTTTTGACGCTGGCGGCGGGCGTGGCGTTTGCCCAGAACACCATGCCGGGCATGACGATGCCCGCCGCGCCGAAGCAAGACGGCATATCGGGGACGAAAATGACCGTTGCCGCGCCGCGCAACAAGCCCCTCGCCGGGCGTATTGATCCAGCGACATTGCCAACGCTTCCTGCAAACCTGCCGAAATGGATGAGCGGGCGCGGCAACTATGAAGTGTTCTACAAGCGTGGCTCTTACAACTTCCGCGTGTACGACATCCCGGCACTTGCCTATGACTTCAACGCCACTGGCGTCGGTCACAGCATGGCGTATGAGGAGATGGTGCGCGGCAACGCGGGCAAATTGGAAACGGAAACGTTTGGCAAAATTGACCGCGTTTTGAAAAATCCGCCGAAACTCGCGCCCACCGAAAAGAGCATCGCACCAACATTCTCGCGCCGGTTCGGGCTTTTGGAGCAGGTTTTCGACTGGGCGCACACGCTCCACTTCCAGACAATAGACGTTCTCGCCGACCCGAAGATGACCGAAGCACAGAAGGACGCGGAGATTGCGCGATTGTACAAAAATTACCGCATATCGGTTCCGTTCGCACTGTCACCGCTTCCGATGAACATGGGCTATCTGTACAACCAGCCCTACAGCAAGCGGATGCGCGATAACTACCCGAAGGTGAACGGTCTGTTCTGGGGCTACCACTGGCTACAAACGAGCGTATACGATACGCTCTACGGCAAAACGCCGGAAGAGCAAAAAAAGGCGTATGACCTGATGGGGGCGCGGTATCGCGGCACGGAACTGTACAAAACGGATCGCCCGTTTATGCCGATGACCGCCGAAACGTCGCCCCGGTTTTCAAAGCGGTTCCCGGAACTTGCTAACGTGTTCGACAACCTACATATGCTTCACGACATGGTGAACGATATTTTGGTGTCGCCCGATCTGACCGGCGACCAGAAAGACGTGCAGGTCAAGACGGCAATCTGGATGACAATGGAAGCCGCACACCAGAACGAGAAGCCGGGCGATTTTGCCACCGGTGAGACGACGCTCCACGACCACCGGTTCATGGACGGGATGCCGGGAATGGGGATCATGCCCGGCGGCACGAAAGAACTGATGTATATGCCGGAGGCGGATATGGGGTGGATGAGCATGGAGCAGTGCCACCACTGCTCCATGCCGCTTCCCGAAGAAGCCCTAGCATGGAAGATGTCTACGGTCACGTCTCAGGGAGTGACGATGCAGGCGCGGTGTGCGCTGTGCGCCCGCGACTACACACTGGAAACGGAAGGGAGTGCGATTGTGCAAATCCCGACCGAGAACCCGGCACGGTCGGTGGTGCTGATAACCGACGACAAGGGCGAATACTGGACGCGAGCCGAGAACGAAAAGAACGTGGTATTCATTGAGGACGAAGGCAGTCATGCCGGTTGTTCCGAGTGGTCGCAGGCGTTTTCGAGCCGGGGGGCGTTCGACAAGTGGGTCGCGGCGAACCCCGACTACAAAGGCGCAAAGCCGTACACGCTGAAAGAATGGTGGGCGAAGCAGGGCAAGAAGCCGGACACCTACTACAAGCCGAAGGGACCTGTCGAGAATCCATACGCGAACGAGGCGAACCGCAAGCCGGAAGGTGAAAAACCGTGATCCGACTTTGGCTTTGCGCGACGGCACTATGGGTGCTTGCCGCGCCCGTGTTTGCGATTGACCACGACAACGTGGACGGCGGGAGACCGCTCCGCTTCGACGACGCGGAGGCGATTGCGTTTCGGGAACGCGCTATCGAGTTCGGGCTTGCCGCCTATTCGCCGTACCGGCGCGGGGGGCTTGGCGCGGCGTTTTCCACCGAGTATT
Organism: Armatimonadota bacterium; assembly: GCA_014380985.1. Taxonomy (GTDB): domain Bacteria; phylum Armatimonadota; class Armatimonadia; order Armatimonadales; family Armatimonadaceae; genus JACMIU01. Next base: position 3,836 of record JACMIU010000483.1, read on the forward strand.
TGTATGGGTTCGCGGTCAACAGCCATTTTTCACTCGACCTTGATTCGAGCGTCGGGGCGCGAGGGGGAAGCGGCGATAAACGCTTCGATGTCGGCAACGTCGGGCTGGGCGTGTTTCACAATTTCAATCGTGAAACGCTGACGACGCCCGCGTATGCGGTGCGGGCGGACGCTTACCTACCGACCGGGCGCGGGACGCGGGGCGTAGCACTACGGTTGCGTGGCGTGATGAGCCGCACATTCCAGCAGTATAATCGAGTTCACGTAAACGTGGACGCGAACCTGCAGACGAGTACGCGAGGCGGAGACCGTTCGTTTAGTCCGGCGGTCACGGTGGGCTTTACCCGCCCTCTCGGCTACCCGACCTACTTCAACCGCACCGGGCTTGCCGAAATCGGGGTACGCGCCAGCGAGGAAAGCGGGCGCGGGGCGATTTTCTATGGCGGCGTCGGCATTCGCCAGCAGGTAACGGTGCGTTCCGCTCTCGACTTGGGGGCGCGGTCGGACTTTGCCGCGACAAACCGGAACGCGGCACGGGACAATGTGACGCTGGTTGCGGGCTACTCGACCCAATTTTAGGAAAAAATGATGACAAAAAAAATTCTCGCCGCTTTTATGGCGGCAACTATTTGCTTCGCGCCGGTCGTGGCGCACGCGCAAGGCGCGACCAAGCCGAAGATCACCACTGCTATGACGTTCGCTAAAGCGGGCGAAGCGTGGAGCGGTATTGTCGCGGATCGCAAGTTACTTGGTGAGACCATCAAAAGCGGCAAACTATCCGAGGCACACGAAATCGCGTTCTCCATCCGGGACGCGGCGGTAACGCTTCCGTACAAATCGGGCGCATTGTCCCCGGCGAAGAAGACCGCGCTGGAAAAACAGGTTGCGGCGGTGGCGATTATCGCGGAAAACATAGACAAGTACGGCGACGCTGGCAACGCAGTGAAAACAAAAGCGGAGTACGCGAAACTGGTCAAAGCCCTTGCCGCGATTGCTTTGTTGTACCCGGCGAACGCTCTACCCGCATCCGGTGAAAAACCGATGTCGGCGGCGGACAAAGCCTTGTTTCTGACGCCGGGGGGCATGTACACCAAAGCCGATATTGCGGCGAACGGTAATGCGTCCGCCTACCGAAAATACGCCGGGGTTGTCCCCAACCATGAGGCCAAGGTAAACACGGGCGACGCGGTTTGCCCCATTTCGGAAACCAAGCCGAATCCCAAACTAATATGGGTAGTCGGCGGCAAAACTTACACGTTCTGTTGCCCGCCGTGCATAGCCGAGTTCGTTCAAAAAGCAAAAAGCGATCCGGCGACTATTCAGCCCCCGGAAAAATATGTGAAGCAGTGACATCAAGATTGGCGTTTACGGCGCGGGCAACGGTATCTTCTGCAGATAGAAACGTTTGCGTAAGGGCTTCAAGCGGCGCGGCGTAAAACGCGCACGTCGCGGGGAGCAAGCCGTGCCGTGCTGGTCATGCTCTCTCCGGTCAGCAGGTCGGTGTAGGTCGCGCCCGCCGTAAGCAGAACGTCCGCCGTGTCCGCCCCGTGCTGGAGCAGGTACATCAGGCGCGTTCCGTCCGGTGAAACGCGCTCGGCGATTTCCACGCCGGGCGGAGGCGCGTCCCCGTCAAGAAGCGGCGACGCGATTCCTTTTTCGCGGCACACGGCGCGTAGAACCGCTTGCAATCCCGCCGGTTCGAGCCGAGACGCAAGATAATACCCCAAGCCGTCGCCGTGCGCGTTCACCGTGAAAACCGGCTCGCCCGCGTAAAAATCGTCGGTGTAGACGCCGATGGGACGTGCGGTTTCGAGGCGCACCCGGTCGCAAAGCAGGTCGGCGCGAAACGTCGTGTCCGCCGCGATCCCGGCGAAATCTTCGGCGAACCGGATGCCGTTCGTTTTCGGCGGTGGTAGCGCGTCGCTCTCCTCGACCCATAAACCGAGAACTTCCGTGAGTGCGCCCGGTGCGCCGTTCTCGTAGACCAAATCGGTGTCGTCCAACAAGCCGGTGTACGCCGTGGCGAGTAGCGTCGCCCCCGCTTCCACCCGCGCCACGATACGTGCGGCGTTCGGACGCGACAACAGCGTCAGCGTCGGGGCGATAATCACGTCATAAGGCGCGAGGTTCGCGCCGGGCGATACCACGTCCGCCGCGATTCCCGATTCGTGCAGGGCGATATACGCCCCGCGCACCTCACGTGTGTAGTCAAAATCCCGCGACGGCCCGCTCGCAAAGCGCAACGCCCACGCGGTTTCCCAGTCGTATAGCACCGCGACCCGCGCCGGGGTGCGCCCCCCCAGTGTCGCCGCGCCGAGGGTAGCCAACTCCGCGCCGAGTTCGGACACCTCTCGAAAAACGCGGGCGTCGGTGCGTCCGTGATGCTCTATTACCGCGCCGTGGTTTTTCTCGATGCCGCCGCGCCCGCGCCGCCACTGAAAATACATCACCGATTCCGCGCCGTGCGCGACGGCTTGAAACGATTGCAAACGCAGTTGCCGGGGCGGTTTCAAGGCGTTGTACGGTTGCCAGTTCTGCTGTGACGGAGATTGCTCTATCAGCAGGAACGGCAAGCCTTCCTTGAGTCCGCGCATCAGGGCATGGTTAAAGGCGACCGCCGCATAGGGGGCGTCGGGCCCCGGATAGTTATCCCACGACACCACATCCATAGCCGCCGCCCACTCGTGGTAGTTAAGCGGGAAGAACGCCCCCATCAGGTTTGTCGTCACGGGAACATCAGGCGTGATTTCGCGTAGCACGGCTTTTTCGGCGCGGAAACAGTTGAGCAGACTTTCGGACGCGAACCGGGCGTAGTCAAGGCGCAAGGCGTTCATGCTTCGCTCGCCGATAGTTATAGGCGGTTCTATCTGCGCCCAGTCGGTGAACGTATGCCCCCAGAAGCGCGTGTACCAGCGGTGGTTGAGTTCATCCAAAGTGCCGTATCGTTCTTGAAGCCACAACCGGAACGCCGGGGCGCAGTTCTCGTCGCAGTAGCACAGGTTGCCGTACTCATTCGAGATGTGCCACAGTTTTACGCCGGGATGATTGCCGTACCGCTCGGCGATTTTGCGGGCAAGGTTCGTGGACAATCGGCGAAAGTTTGCACTGTTCGGGCAGAACGTGTGCCGGTTGCCGTGCCATACCTTGACGCCGGACTCATTCGTCACACGCACATCGGGGTACGCGGCGTCGAGCCACGCGGGAACCGACGCGGTGGCGGTCGCCAAACAAAACGCGATGCCGCGAGCGGACAGTTTTTCCAGCACGGCGTCCAGCCACTCCCACGTGTACACGCCTTCTTCGGGTTCGAGCGACGCCCAACCGAACACGGGAAGCGTGGCGACGTTCCAGTTCGCTCCGGTCATCAGTCGGGCGTCGTCGTCCCAAACGGCTTCGTCCCATTGTTCGGGGTTGTAATCGCCGCCGTGCCAGATGCCCGGCAGGGCGAGAGGAATATCGGTGTTGGTCATAGCAAGAAGCGATTCGCCGGATGGTTGTGCTTTTATCCTACCACAGCGAAATGCGAAAACGGTCGCTCCCTTTTTCCGCTCTAACGCCTTCCTACGCGACTCCTCCCCTAACCCCTTCCCTATACACCGTGGAGAGGGGTAAGCCGGTTCAGGACGCCCGCGTGGTACAATTCTATTCGCGCCGGTTCACCGATTTCCCGCGGCGCGTCCTTTGTCTTATGAAAATATCCGTCAACTGGCTCCGCGAATACGTTGCCGTCCCCGCCGACCCCGCCGCACTCGCCGCGTTCAACACCACGCTCACGATGGCGGGCTTGGAGGTCGAAGAAACGTTTGATTCGCCCGACGGCATCGCGCTCTACACCAAAGTGACGCCGAACCGGGGCGACTGGGCGAGCGTCTACGGAACCGCACGGGAAGCCGCCGCCGGCGCGAACCTGCCGCTCGCGCCCTATCCCGGCTATACGTCCCGCGTACCGGACGTGACGCCAACCGCGATGGCGAACTCCTCCGCGTCGGCGAGCGTTCGCGTGGAATCGCCGCTCGCGCCGCGCTTCTCGCTCACCGTGATTCGCGGCGTGACGGTCGCGCCAAGTCCCGAATGGCTACAAAATCGGCTCATCGCCGCCGGAATGCGCCCCGTGAACAACATCGTGGACATCACCAACTACGTCTGCCTCGAAACGGGGCAACCGCTCCACGCCTTCGACCTCCAGACCGTCCCCAACGGCGCGATTGTGGTACGCACAGCGAAACCGGGCGAAACCCTGACCACCTTGACCTTCATCGAGCGCATCCTCGACGACACCATGCTTTGCGTCTGCGACGACGAAGCACCTATCGCCATCGCCGGCGTGATGGGCGGCGACGCCACGCAAATCACCGACGCCACCACCGACATTCTGCTCGAATCCGCGCACTTCGACCCGCTTTCCGTGCGCCGCACCGCGAAGAAATTAGAGATTCGCACCGAGGCATCGTACCGTTTCGAGCGATACGTAGACCCGCTACTCGTGTCCGTCGCCGCCAAACGTGCTGCCGCGCTGATCGCCGAAATCGCCGGAGGAACGGTCGAGGACGCCCCGCTGGACATCGTGCAAACCCGGTTCACGCCGCGTACCGTGGTCGCCCGAATCGAACGTATCCGCAAACTTTTGGGTGCGAACGTCGAACGCGACACGCTGATCGCCGGACTCGAACGCCTCGGTGTCTCGGTCGAACGCTCGGCGGGCGCGATTGACTGCGTGATTCCGTCGTGGCGACCCGACCTGACGATGGAGGACGACATCGCCGAGGAAGTCGGGCGCATCGCCCTCGGCTACGAAAACCTGCCCGAAACGCTCGTGCCGGTGCGCTCCGGGGCGGGTAG
>JACMIU010000484.1 GCA_014380985.1 Armatimonadota bacterium
GGGGCGCGATTCGTTCCAACACCGACTTGACGTTCTACGGCGTGAACTACCTCGCGCTCGACCCCCGGCGCGGCGACAGTATTTCGGTCGCCGGGGCGATTCGCCTGAACGGACTCGGCGACGGCACAACAGCGACAACGGCGGTTGACCCAAGCAAAGTTTATCTGGTGGACAACGCCGTTCCCGGTACGCCGGTCGAAGCGGGAACCGCCGTGAACGCCGTGGCAGTGGCAACGCTCGGCGGCACGACAAAAGCGGCGAACGTGCTACCATCCGGCTCGGCGTCGTTTACTACGTTCAACGGCTTCGTGCGCGACAACCCGCGTGGCAACGAAACGCAGGATTTGCCCGCCGACTTGAACGTCGCCGGTAACACGAACAATAACCTTCGCGCCGTGGCACGTCTGGAACCCCCGGTGATGGACGCGGCGGTCGGCGACAACGGATTAACGCGCTACCGCGCCCTCACCCGCGATTCCGCGCCGCTTTCGACCGCCGACACCGGAACGCAACCCGGCACGAACCCCACCGATACGAATATCGCGGTCAACATTGACGCCCGCTTCGCCGGGGCGTATGGCTGGGGGCAGAACCTGTATATTCCGAACGCGGTTGACCTTCCGGCGTTCTCGGAATCGCTGGCGAACAACGCTACGTCGTCGCAACGCGCCGAATGGCTGTCGCCGCGTGTCGGCAACGCGCTCGGCAACAACTGGCGCACCGACGGTGTTTACACGCCGCCCGCCGTTTCGGTGACGCTGACGCCGCGCTGGTACTCGCTGAACCAGTCTACCACCGCGTCGGGAGCCGGACGCAACCGGTCGTACCTGCGCCGCCCCGATAGCGGACGCACCGCCGTTACCGCGTCCCGCCCGCTCGAAACCGTGTACCGTTTTACGTATGACGGCACGGCGGCAAGCGCACTCAACGCCGCTCCGGTCGCCGGAATTGACGGTTTCGACGCTACTACCACCGGTTCGGGAGCGGCGAAGTTCGCGGGCTATCCGGCGGTGCGAATCGCGCCCGGTCTGTACGAAGGCGACTTGGTGATTTTCGCCGAAGGCAATATCCGCATCAAGGGCGCGGTCGGCGGGTTCGACCCCGAAACCGGGCAAACGTTTATCCGCCACTTGACCGTGGTATCGAACGGCACGATTTATATTGACGGTAGCGTTTTGCGCGATAACATCTCGCCGCAAATGGCGGGCGCGAACGCGACAATGGCGGCGGCAAAAGGCAAATCCACGATTGCCCTGTTGGCGAAAAACTATATCGCGGTCAACACGACGCAGTTCCTTTCGCCGAGTGCGTTAACGCAAGCCGCACAAGAAAACGACACTTTTTACTACAACCTCGATGAAAAGGTCGAATCACGGCTGACGCTTAGCACCACGTTCGCGCCGGTGGTGACGTACAACGCAAACGGTTTGGCGAACGTCGGCAACGTATTCAACAATGCCGCGCCCGCGCAGGACTTGAACCGCATTCCGCCCTACATCGCCGACACGGCGAACGCGCCTTTGTCGCTTCTGTTGCGTCATGCGTCCTCCGCTACAACGGGAACATCGGTGCAACTCGGCATCAACCCGCAAGCACCCGATCCGACCGACCCCCGTTTTCTGAACCTATTCAACAACTGGGATCCGCCAGCAACGACTGATACGCTTACTTTCGGGGAAGATGCGAACGAGAAAAAGTTCTTCAGCAACGTGTTTCAACTGAACGATACGGTGAACGTCGCGTACCTGTATCCGACCAACCAGTACCCGTACACCGCGCCTGTCGCTACTATCCCGACCACCGGCATATCGAACTTTTTTGAAATCCGGCATCCGCAAGTCGGTTCAACCGGGACTGTGAACTCTGCGTATCGGCTAAATCGGTTCGGCATCGTGCCATTAGACGTGCGAATCGAAGCGTTAATGTACGCGCAGGAAGGCTCGTTCTTTGTGATTCCCGGCGCGTGGTTCAACCCCGACAGCAACGATACGTTTGCGACGTATTTGAAATCGCTGTCGCGGGACGCCTCGGTGACGCCCCGGTTCCCGTTCTACGGCGAACCGCTCGATATTCGTATCACGATGTTCGGGGCGATCACTGAAAATCTGCCCGCCGAAATCGGCGATCAGGGCGCGTGGCTACAAAAGTGGGGCTGGGTTCCGCGTCTTTCCGGCTCGACCGGCTTGACGACGGCTCCCGGTGATGTCGCCGCCCCGACGTTCCACGGTTCGCTCTACACCGGCGCGGCGGAAGTGCGCGATGGAGTAGGCAACGGCATCAACTATATCTATGACCCGCGCCTCGCCTCGCCGTATGAACCCGTAGTCGGCGTTGGGGGCGGCGCGCCGCTCCGCCGCAACCCGAACTTCGCCGGGGTCGCCGCGAACATCGCCGAGCCGCTCCCGCCGATGCCGCGCCTACCTGTAGCACCGGGTCTCCTTTACTACGGAGAGCGTTCCGTTCGATAATGTCTAAGCGCGGGCGCGATTGGTGAATCGCGCCCGCTTGAAACCGTTTGGAAGAAAAATCTATGCAAACCGTGCGTACTACCAAGAAACTTTTAGGGCTTGCCGGGGCGAGTATCGCCGCCGTGCCGTTCGCGCTCGGCACGGCACTTCTGGTGTCGCCGCGCCCCGCGTCCGCCGATGTCACCACGTATTCGACCAGCAACCGCGTTTACAAAGTCGGGATGCTGATGATTGATTCCACCGCCGACGGCGGCGTAGATGGTATTATTGACGGGACGATTTCGCCCGCCGAAGCAGTCAAAGGCGCGGAAAACCCCGACCCGCATATGTTCTATATCGCCGACAGTCGCACCGACTTGAAGCCCGCCGGTTGGACACTCGAAAACCCCCTCGCCCCCTCGACTGTGACCACCGATATTTTCTCGCGCTGGTCGGGGCCCGGCGGGCGCGACCCCGCGCACCCGTTCGCCGTGGGGCAAAAAGTCACCAAAGACATGGCTCCCTACTGGGAAGTCTCCTTGACGAAATCTACGCTCGAAGAACTGCTTCAGTTCGACGTACTGTTTATCACCAACCACCGGCGCACCCGGTTCACGCAAGCCGACTCGGAAAAACTGCGGAAAATGGTGGACGCGGGCGGCGTCGTGTGGATGGACAACTGCGGCGGCATGACGATTGACCAGAGCGGCAAGTTCTTTCTGGAGCAGGTGCA
>JACMIU010000485.1 GCA_014380985.1 Armatimonadota bacterium
AATGAGAGAGGGGGAACCGGAGGGGCGGCTTCCGGTTTTGGTCTTCGCGCCCACGTTTCGCGTGTAACTGTTCCCCCTCTCTCATTCCGATGAGGGAGGGGGTTAGGGGGTGGGAGAGATTGCTTCCCCATAAAGCGCGGCATAAGCGTCCGCGCACGCTTCAATGGAAAACGTTGCGGCGCGTTCGCGCCCGATGCTTCCGAGTTCGTTTCGTTTCGCGGCGTCGCTTGCAAGCGTCCGAATCGCGTTCGCCAGTGCTTGCGCGTTCGCCGGGGGAACCACAATTCCGGCGTCTCCTACCACGTCCCGTAGCCCCGGCACATCGGTAATCACCAATGGCAACCCCGATGCCATCGCCTCGACCGCCGCGATTCCGAAACCTTCCCACGCCGACGATTGCGCGTAGGCATCGGCGTTGCGGAGAAGCGTGGGAACGTCGTCGCGCCCGCCGAAAAAATGCCCCCGCGATTCGATGCCGAGCGACCGCGCCAACTCTTGTAGCGGCGTGAGCAGATGCCCCGTGCCAACAATAACAAGGTGCGCGTTTTCCACCATTGCCACGGCGCGGAGCAGGGTAGCGAAATCCTTTTGCGGTTCGAGTCGCCCGACCGACAAGAGAAGAAGCGCGCCTACGGGAACGCCCGGAAAAAGGGCGGCGCGTTCATCGGGCGAACCGACGCCCGCAAAGCGACCCAGCGTAATGCCGTTCGTGACCACGGCGATACGCGGCGCGGTGGCGGGCAGATACGCCGCAAGGTCGGTTTTCGTCGCGTCCGAGATCGCGGCGATTTTGCGGTACGCGGCGTACATCGCGGCGTCCACGGGGCGGAACACGGGAATAGAGCGGCGCGAATTGTACGTGTTATGCTCCGTTGTCACCAGAACCGGCGCGGACTTTCCGAGCGACGCGGCGGCAAGGAACGCCCAGAGTTGCGCGGGGAACAGGTGGACGTGAACCAAATCGAAGCCCCGAAACAGGCGGCGTAAAGGAAAGATATGCGCGGGCGAACGAATCGGAATCATTCGCGGTGGCAACAAAAGCGGCACACCCGCGCCCGCGATCAACGTCTCCAGCGGCGAACCGCACGGCGCAAGCGGGGCAACCGACACCGACAAACCGCTATTTCGCTGGACTGTACATAAATCGGTGACGAGACGCTCCGCCCCGGCGCGGCGCAAATCGTTTATCAAATGAAGGACGCGCATAAACCGTTACCGTCAGGATACACTGGTTAGACACGCGGGACAAGCCCCACGCACAATGACGTGGCGCAGAACCGCTAATCGGCTTGCAAAGCGTCCATCACTTCCGAAAGTCGCGCCATCTGGACACTGCAGTCGTAGACGGTTCGGTGCGACACTTCTTCTTTTGCCTCGATTTCGGCGCAAAGCGCGATGATTTCTGCTTGCTTGGCGGCAATGATGTTCTTGGTAGACTGAATCTCTTGCTGTAGCGGCTCGCACTCCCGCTCCGCTTCGGCAACAAGCGCGTCGCGGAACTGTGAAAGGCGCGTGTGACGAAGCGAGGCGTCGGCGATAACCGTGTCTACGGGAATCCCGGCGGACTGCGTGAGCGAGTTCACCGTGACTTTGAGAGCGATTTGCCGGGCGTCGGCGGGAATATCGGCGGGCAGGTTCCCCAACGCTTGCAGAAGCAGTTCGGCGGACAACGGCACGGCGGGAACCTGCCCGTAGCGGTACACGGCGTCGGTATCCACCGTGCCATCGGCGCGTACCATGTCGGCGTAGCGAAAGCGTGACCCAGTAGCAGGGTGTAGCGCGGCTTTCACGGACGGCGGCGACGGCGTGACTACATCAAGAACGGGGGAGCGCGGGGCGGGCTTGGTGTCGGTTCCATCGAAAACCGGGGGCGGTATGTAATCGTTGCCGAGGGGGCGCGAATCGTCCTCCCCTGTATCGCGGAGCATTTTCTCCACACTGTCGAGCGAAATCATGGCGAAATCGTCTACCTTGTCCGGCGTGAAGGAGCGCGGTGCGTTGGTCGAAAACCGCGATGGGGAATTGTTCGTTGCCATAGCCTTTCCTTTTTGCCGCGGCAGCGCGGCGCGTTTCAAAAAGTTGTATGCAAATATCGTGCCGTGCAAGCAACATTATGCCGTGTGTTCTCCGACAAATCGCTCCTACCCGCGGCAAGGTAAAGACCGGGGAAATGACCCTTCCCCGGTCTTCGGTTTGCCACGACGGGTCACACAGGCACATTTAAGCCTTCCGTTCATCCTTTACGCCGTTGCGTTTTTCCGCTAAACTACCGCCCATCGTTTTGAAGAACAAAAATTGGGCAGGCGGGAATTGAACCCGCGTGCAACGTCACCGACGGGAAGCGTTCGACCCTGCGGTGCATGGCGAATACGTTAGTCTGGAGCAAGAATCTAACGATTGTTGTGAGCGTGCGCCCGCCTCTACCGTTTGGGCTACCCCGCCGGAATGATGGCGGGGGCAGGACTCGAACCTGCACCGTTTGACACGCGCTCGTTAGTCTGAGTTTTAGTCTAAGTTTAGTTTCTCCGAAATCAGTGTATCGCGGAAATTGTTACCCGAACAGGTACTGAAACACCTTCGCGCCGACCTTTTGATCTGTCACCTCCAAGTTGTTCGCTTCCTCGCGGGCGAACTTCACGGCGGTTTGCAGTTTCTCGACGCGCTCCAACAGGTCGTTCACGCGCTTCGCCGGAAGTGCGCCCGAATACTTCACGGTGCGCCAGTTGCCGACGGAAACATCTTCGTAGTACACCTCGACCTGTGCCGGATGA
>JACMIU010000486.1 GCA_014380985.1 Armatimonadota bacterium
TGCGGCATCGGGTGCGAGCGATACGCCTGATTGAACGCACCAAGCATTCCCAGTGCGACAAGGTTGGAATCATCAAAGGCGCGGCTTCCGGCAAGGCGCGTCAGTACCATGTCCGGTCCGCATTGGTGCAAATCGTGAACCGGTGTACCGAGCTCCGCCCGCATCCGCGTGATAGCGATAGCGAGCGCGAAATATATCACGAAGAACAATACCCCGACCCACCACGTCAAGCCCATTGCCCCGGTGAACCAGACCAGCGCGGCGACACCGGCAAGCCCACCCCAAACCGCGAGGGCATAAGGCATCGGTTCGGCGGCATCGTCAATCGCATCACGCTTGCCGCACGCTTTTTGCCACACAAGACGCAGATGCGGTCGCGCAACGAACAGCGACAGAATGAAGAACGACAGATACGCACCGAGCGATTGAAACTCGGTGAACGGGAAGCGCGGGTTCAGATCGAGCGCGAGCGCGACGGTTAGCACTTTTTGCGCTTTCCATCCCCAGTAGAACAGCGGCACGGACGCCAGAAAGTCGAGCGGCATCAATACGCCCAAGCCAATCACCATCGGGTAGAACGATAGGGGCGTTTCGCCCATCGCCGAAAGCGGCGGGTGCGCGAGATACTGCTCTAAACCCTTCACATAGCGCATATCCACATACGAATAGCCGTTGCCGGTGTAGCCCATCGGCGGCACACCGGGAAACAAAAAGTTCAGCGAGTTGAACATATCCGGCACGGCGGCAACGAGAAAACCGCACCAGAAGACGCCACTTCCGAACAATCCGGCGCGGCTCCATGTTACCGGCTCGACGAGTTGTAGCGGCAGTTGCACCACGGGAAAGGTGAGTTTTTCGTTTTCCGTCCAAGCGCGGCGAAGCACCGCGTTAATACACAGCATCACCCACAAAAGCAGGGTAACAAAGCCCGTCCAGCGCAGAACCACGGGAAGCCACGCGGCGCGAATCGCTGGAAGCCACACGGAGCCGTAGCCGATGTAGTACCGCTCGAAAATCGCCGGGTCGGAAATGGTGAGTGACGGGGGCAGAAGCGGCGTGAACGATTCCCAGCCATTCGCGCCCGCATTGCGAAAGCCGTAAGTGATTGCGGGAATCATCACCTGAAGCGTGTCTACCCCGGCAACGGCGGACGAAATCGCCAGCACCGAGTACGTTAGGAGCAGTTCGCCGGTGGAAAGCGCGGTGCGCGGCGATACGAACCGCGCCCAAAGCCGGTTCGCCCCGGTGACGCACAGCAGGATAAAAACGACGTGAAACGGGAGCGAAAGCGCGGATGGGTGCGTCGAGTTTCGCACCGTTTCCATCGAGAGTTGCCAGTAAACGCTAACGGGAACAAGAAGCAGGCAAAGCAGGGCGGAACGCCACGTCGCGGCGTTCGCGCCCCCCTTTGCATCCTGCGTTGCGGTCGGCACGGTCGCCGCCATCCTAATCCGGGTCGGCTTCTATCGTCAACGGCGACAACACGCGGCAGTAGCCTCCGTAGGCGGTTGTGCCGTTCACGGTTGCCGTGTTCGCTTTGCTGTAGAGTTGGGATAAATTGACCGCTTTCGCGTGACCGTCGCAGTAGAGCGCGTTCATCACGTCGCTATGCCGGGCGACGAAGTTGCCGAGTTTGGTTTTGCCGCGCCACTTGAACGGCGGCGCGATATGGCACTCGAAGGGGTAATCGCCTTGCGTGGAGAAGCCGGACGCCGTAGACGGACCGACCGATTCCCCGACCCAGATAGTAGTGGAGGGGGCAACGATTTCCGACATTCCCCGGTACTCGGTGTCCGGCGAAACCGGCGGGTTATCTTGTCTTAGCTCCGGCGGATCGTAGGAGCCATCCGACTGTTTGCCGTCCGACCAGTAGGCGTCGTTGATCGCATACGAACCGTGATTGCGATTCGGTACGTTCGGCGCAAAACGGTCGTAGGGTTTGTATTCGCCCCACTCCGTCGTCAAATCGGTGTAACCGCTAATTTCGGATGGCTTCAAAAACTCGTCGCCTTGTGACGGGCAGTTAAATATGTTGCCTGATTTTGCATACGGCTGAACGACATCCATCCACTGGTACGATACATTAGTAGAACCGGGTGCGAACGAGTTATCCTCGCCGTAGTATCCGGGCGTGGTGTAGAAATGGTTGATCATCGCTTCGTCGTAGTCTTGGCTGTACATATACATCGCGGTTCCCATCTGCTTCATGTTCGATAGGCACGACGTTTGCCGCGCTTTTTCGCGGGCTTGTGCAAACACGGGAAACAGAATCGCGGCGAGAATCGCTATAATGGCGATAACGACGAGCAGTTCGATTAGAGTGAAACCTGCGAAACGAAGTCGGGCGCATCCAACAAAACTTGTTTTGTTCTGCGAACTGCGCCCCTTCTGCCGACCGGAACGGGTTGCCGCATGGATTCGCGGCGTGAAGGTAGAGGATAACATGGAACGGGAAACTTTCTAATCGCCGCCGATGCGCCGCGAAATAGCGACGACAGGAGGCGGCGGGCGACGGTATTCATTATACCGGTATTGTGTCAGAAGCCGCGCAAATCGCGGCAACCGGGCAAAAGATTTTTCTCTTGCCTTACATAGGGCAACCGTCACCTTCACAAAACAAAGTTCACACCTGAAAACTCGTTTTTACTATTTTTTGCATCGCCGGGCAAGCAACAGGCAAACATCATCGCGCAAGGTTCCTGCCGCGAATGCCCGCGCCTCGCGCACGATGGTTTCGCCAGTGTCGGCAAGCGGTGCGCCCGGTACTGCGGTTTCCAGAATCCGTGCCACGCTCTCGCCTCCCCAGAACCCGCCGCGCCCCTGTCGCGCCTCGGTGATGCCGTCGGTGAGCAGTAGCAACGTGTCGCCGAAATCCAGCCGAGTTTCAATCGCGGTATACACGGTTTCAGGCAAAACGCCGACCGGCAGACCGGGGCGAAACAGGGTTTCGGTAGTGCCGTCCGCCCGGTGCAGTAGCGGCGACTCGCTTCCCGCCAGCACCACGCGGCATCCGCCGTCCGGTGCGATCACCGCCACGCTCAGCGCGATAAATGTATCGTCTTCGTCGCCGAACGAATCACAAAGAAAGCGATTCAAGTGCGACACCGCTTCGGTCGGTGACGATGATTCGCGCAGATAGACGCGCAGAGCGTACTTCGCTTCGGCAGTGCGTGTCGCCGCAGAAAGACCCTTGCCCGCCACGTCACCGATTACCAGAGCGACCGAACCGTCCGCGAGCGCGGAAACGTCGAAAAAGTCGCCGCCTACTGCCGCCTCCGACCACGCCGACTCATATAACGTTTCCACATCGAGACCGGGGTACTGCGACGCTTTCGGCGGCAACAGCATCGAGCGTTGCAACGTTTCGGCGATATTTTTTTCGCGCTTGTACGACCGTCGCAACTCCATGAGTGACATCACCGAATGCGCGAGGATTTGTAGCGCGTCGATTTGCGCGGGCGTCAGAGTGCGAGCCTTGACATCGAGGACGCAAAGTGTACCAATCGGCAAACCGTCCGACGTTTCGAGAAGCGCGCCGGCATAAAAACGCAGGTTCGGGTCGCCTACCACCATCGGGTTATCGGCAAACCGTTCGTCCTGCGTCGTGTCGGGAACCACCGTGACGCCCGGTTGCAAAAGCGCGTGCGAACAAAGCGACATTTCCACCGGGACTTCGCGCCGTCCCGCGCCGATTTCGGATTTCAGAAACTGCTTGGTTTCGTCCAAAAAGGTAATCAGGGCAACGGGCGTGTCGCAGATATAGGAAACGAGCCGCGTTATCTCGTCGAACGCGAGTTCGGGCGGCGTATCCATCACATCATATCGGCGCAGGGCGGCAAGTCGGGCTTCTTCGTTCGTGGGCTTGGCGGCGATCATAGTTCGTTTCCATAAGCCTATACCCCGCTTTGCCCGGTTTCGTTGCAATGGGGCTTCACAAACGTTCGGTATACTGTTTACAGGTAACCGGAATAGAGCCGGTTGCGTAGCCGGTGTACGTCATGCGAGGTAATCGCTCGCAATAGCGTTTTAGAGAAGGGATAACGGAAAATGCGGAAGGTAGGCTTGATAGTTTTCGTCGTGGTGTTTTGTGCGGCGGTAGCGGGGTGCGACACGTCGCCCGCGCCCTCCGTTACCACATCACCGATACAGAACGCCGCAGTGCAGGCATATGCCGACGCCAACAAATCGGTGATGACTTCGTTCGGCGCGAAACTCAAGGAGATTGCCGCCCGCCCTGTTATCAAACCGGCGAAAACGCTTCCGAAGCGCGAACGGCGCGAGGTGCTTGCCAAGCAACTTGATGCCGAAACCCAAGCAGCACAAATCGCCTTGACGCGCTTGCAAGAACTCACGCCGCCTCCGACAATGCGGACAATTCACGAGGCAAGTTGCAAGGTTTTGCAAACCTTTCACGATGGGAGTACGGCGACCGTGGCGGCGATTCGGTTGGGAGACCGGGCGGGAGTGAAGGCGGCAAGCCAAAAGCAGGACGCGGACACACGGGCGGCATTCGCCGAACTTCGCGCCGTGCTACAAGTCGAACTGATTAAAGAAGGCAAAACGCCCGCCGAAGCCGAGGCGATGACGGCAAACATTTCGTTGTAATTACCCGCGCCTTGACCGTCTCCGCACGACGCGGCTATACTGAAAGACGTACCGTATCCAACAAGGAAGTATTTTTCACCATGCCCGACACGCCTTATGCCCCCGACGCCCCGAAGCAGAGCCTGCTTCAAGACGAACGCATCTTTGCGCCGCCCGCCGATTTCACCCTGCAAGCGAACTACAGCGACACCGCCGTTTACGACGCCGCGAACGCCGACCGCGAAACGTTCTGGCGGGGGTGGGCGGACAAACTCGCGTGGATTACGCCGTACCAAACGGTTTGCGAATGGAACCCGCCCCACGCAAAATGGTTTACCGGTGGCACGTTGAACGCATCGGCGAACTGCTTGGATCGGCATATCGAAACCGACAAGCGCAACAAGGCAGCGATTATCTTTGAAGGTGAGCCGGGCGACCAGCGCGTTCTGACGTATTACGACCTATGGCGCGAAACGAACCGCTTTGCAAACGTGTTGAAGAAGCTCGGCGTCGGCAAGGGCGACCGCGTGACAATCTATCTGCCGATGATTCCCGAAGCGGCGATTGCCATGCTCGCGTGTGCGCGAATCGGCGCGATTCATACCGTGGTTTTCGGCGGCTTTTCGGCGGATTCACTGCGCGAACGGATCAACGATTCCGAATCCAAAGTCGTGGTGACGGCGGACGGCGGCTATCGGCGCGGATCTACGGTGAACCTGAAAGCGGCGGTAGATACCGCACTGGACGAGGGCGCGTGTCCGAGCGTGACCGATGTTGTCGTGTACAACCGGCTTCCCGACCCGCGCCATGTTCCCATGACCGAGGGGCGCGACCATTGGTGGCATCGGCTGATGGAAACCGCGCCGCGTTTGTGTGACCCCGAACCGATGGACTCGGAAGACCCGCTGTATATTCTGTACACGTCCGGCTCCACGGGCAAGCCAAAAGGGATTCTGCACACCACGGCGGGCTACCTGACGCAGGCGATGGCGACGTTCGTTTCCACGTTCGACAACAAAAACAGCGACGTTTTCTGGTGTACCGCCGATGTCGGCTGGGTCACGGGGCATTCCTACGTGGTCTATGGACCCCTTGCGGCGGGCGCGACGGTGCTGATGTATGAGGGCGCACCCGACTTTCCGACCAAATCGCGGTTCTGGGAAATCATCGAAAAGTACGGCGTGACCGTGTTCTACACCGCGCCAACCGCGATTCGCGCCTTTATGAAGTGGGGAACGGAGCATTTGGAAAAGCACGATTTATCGTCGCTCCGCCTCCTCGGTTCGGTCGGGGAGCCGATCAACCCCGAAGCGTGGATGTGGTACCACAAGCACGTTGGCGGCGAGTGTTGCCCGATTGCCGATACGTGGTGGCAAACCGAAACCGGGGGGCATATGGTCACGCCGCTTCCGGGAATCGTGGCGACAAAACCGGGGTCGGCGACCTTCGCGTTCCCCGGCGTGGACGTTGACATCGTGGACGAAAACGGTGAGACCGCGCCAATTGGAACCGACGGCTTCTTGGTGGTCAAGTCGCCGTGGCCCGGAATGCTTCGCACACTTTGGCGCGACGACGACCGATACAAAAAAACGTACTGGAGCAAGTTCGGCGACAAAAATCTGTATTTCGCGGGCGACGGGGCGCGGCGCGACGCCGACGGCTATATCTGGCTCTTAGGGCGCGTGGACGACATCATGTTGGTAGCGGGTCACAATATCTCGACAATGGAAGTCGAATCGGCGTTAGTGTCGCACCCGGCGGTGGCGGAAGCGGCAGTTATCGGGCGCACCCACGACATCAAGGGGCAAGCCGTCGCCGCATTCGTCACGGTGAAA
>JACMIU010000487.1 GCA_014380985.1 Armatimonadota bacterium
ACACATAATCATTTATAGGCAGACGAACCTCTGCCGCTCCGGCTTCCCCAGAATTGGGGGTTGGGGGGCAATGACTGTTTGAAATAATTAGTTTCGTAAACCTATCGGACCGGCTTGAACTGCCGACGCGGAGACTTCGTTTCCGACGGGATAGGGAGGAAGAAAGGCTTTATGAGTAAATCCGCACCAAACTCGGTAAGCGGCGACGTTCGTTGCCGTCAATGCCGCCGCGCCGGTCAGAAACTATTTCTGAAAGGCGAACGCTGCTACAGCAAGAAATGCGCTGTCGAAAAACGCCAAAACCAAGGCGTCGTACAACCGCCCGGTCAGCACGGTCAGACCGGACGCCCCGCGAAAATCACCACCTACGGCTCGCAACTTCGTGAAAAGCAGAAGATGCGCCAGATGTACCGCGTCCTTGAAGGACCCTTCCGCACGTATGTTGCCGAAGCGACCCGACGGCGCGGTGTCACCGGTGAGAACCTGCTCCAACTTTTAGAGATGCGCCTTGACAACGTCGTGTATCGCCTCGGTTTCGCGGCGTCACGGGCGCAAGCGCGTCAGTTAGTCAACCACGGTCACTTCTTGGTGAACAACAAGCCCGTGGATATTCCGTCGTACCGCACCCGTCCCGGTGAAACCGTGACCGTGGTTGAGGATGCCCGGCGCATTCCGGCGATCCAGCAAGCGATGGGAAGCGCGGCGCGTATCCCGACGTGGCTTACCGTGGATAACAACCAGTTCTTTGGCAAGGTAATCTCCGCGCCGCGCCGCGACGAAGTAGACTCCGAAGTCCAAGAGCAAATCATTATCGAGTTTTATTCGCGTTAATAGGCGGGGCGGACTGTGCCGGTTTCGGCGCGTTCGCCCTTCCCCCGCGATTGTTGTTTTGACCGGAACGGCGGCGAAACGGTGCGGAAAGCGGTTTGGCTTTCCGGCGCGTGTTTTGCCGCGAAAGGAAGACAGAAAACACATATGGCAGTAATGGAAACGGTAACACCGCGCATTGACACGCTCGAATCGGGCGCAACATTCAGCAAGTTTGTGGTGGAACCGCTGGAGCCGGGGCTGGGAGTCACGCTCGGAAACTCGCTACGGCGCGTTCTCCTTTCCTCGATTGAGGGCGCGGCGATTACCACCGTGAAAATTGACGGGGTGCAACACGAGTTTCAAACCATTCCCGGCGTTAAAGAAGATGCAACGGAACTGTTGCTCAACCTGAAGAACCTGTTTGTCAAAATCTACGATTCTCCCGAAGAGGAAGAAGACGAGACCGAAGCCGAAGAGGGAGAAGAAGTGCGGGTCAAGCCGGTGCAAAAGCATACGGTGCGAATCGAGGCGCGGGGTGCGGGACGAATTACCGGTGCGGACGTGCTTTGCCCGCCCGACATCGAGATTGCGAACCCGGATTGCTACATCGCCACGATTTCGGACGAGGCGACCAGCCTGTATATGGAACTGACAATTGAGCGCGGACGCGGCTATGTGATTCCCGAACGCTCGGTGAACCGCACCGAAGTCATCGGCGAGATTCTGGTTCCAGCAGCGTATGGTCCAGTTCGCAAGGTGAACTACACAGTTGACCCGACCCGCGTCGGCAACCGCACCGACTACGAGCGACTGACGATTGAAGTCACGACAAACGGCACGATTGAACCGGCACGCGCCGTTTCGCGGGCGGCGCAACTGTTGTCGGATTATTTCCTGCGCTTCGTGGAGTTCCCCGAAGGCGGGCGACGGTTCGCGCCGAGTCTGTTATCGGGCGGCATTCTTAGCGGCAATGCGCCGGATGCCCGTATCGAAGAACTTGATTTTTCGGTGCGAACGTACAACTGCCTCAAAAAGGCGAACATACTGACGATTGGCGAACTAACGCAGATTTCGGAACCTGATTTGATGAACATCCGAAACTTTGGCAAAAAGTCGCTCACGGAAGTGAAAGAAAAATTAACCGAACTTGGTTTGTCGCTGAAGGACAGCGACGGCGAGTACGATTTTGACGGCGACGAAGACGACGACGAGTAACACAAAGGAAACGAAGAAATGCGACACCGTATTGGCGGACGGCAGTTTGGCTTGCCGTCGGATCAGCGTCGGGCACTCCTGAAGGGGTTGCTCCGCTCGCTCATAATCTATAAACAAATCGAGACCACCGAAGCGCGGGGTAAGGAAATCCGCCCGCTCATCGAGAAACTCATTACCCGTGCGAAAAAAGACGACTCGGTCAACTCTCGCCGGATTGTTCGCGCACAAATCGGCGGACATTCTGCGGATGACGAATCCATCGTGAAAGAACTGTTCACGGTGATCGCGCCGACATTCGTCGAGCGACCGGGCGGCTACACCCGCATGGCGCGAACCGGCGTTCGGCGCGGCGACGCGGCAACGTTGGTGATGATTCAGTTCGTCACCGATTAGGAAGCGACTAACGACGTGCGCCGTTTTCGCCTCTTGGTTGAGTACGATGGAACCGATTACGCCGGGTTCCAAACGCAGGAATCGGAAGGTTTACGGACGATTCAAGCGGAACTCGAAAAAGCGATTCGGCGCAAATCGGGCGAAACGCGGCGCGTGAGTGCCGCAGGGCGCACCGATGCCGGAGTTCACGCAACCGGACAGGTGGTGCATTTTGACACCGACTGGCGCATTCCGGCGGAGCGTTTGGTATGGGCATTGAACGGCGATTTGCCGCAAGATATTCGGGTTCGGGACGCGGTGGAAGTGGATGAGGCGTTTCATGCCCGCTTTTCGGCGACGGCACGGGAGTATCGGTACACGATACTGAACCGTGAATCGCCGTCCGCAATGGCGGCGAGGTTTACTTGGAACGTGCGCTTTCCCCTCGACATCGAGGCGATGGCGGACGCGGCGCGAGAACTGACCGGAACGCACGATTTCGCGGCGTTCGGCGCACCGGATTTGCCCGGCAAGTCCACGGTGCGGCACGTGCATAAAATCGTGATCGTGCGGCGCGGGGAACTGGTACGAATCGGGGTGCGCGGCAACGCTTTTTTGCGCCAACAGGTGCGGGCGACCGTCGGAACGTTAGAGCAAGTGGGATTGGGAAAACTCGACCGGGCGGGGGTGGTGCGAATCCGCGATAGCCGCGACCGGGTGCAGTGTCCGGCAATCGCACCGGCGCAGGGCTTAACACTGACACGGGTAGATTACACGGGAACCCGAATGACGGGCGCGTATTGGAACGAAGCGGACGCGGAATCAGGCGAAACGTAGTTTCTGCCGACAGGACGCAACTTGAACGATAAAG
>JACMIU010000488.1 GCA_014380985.1 Armatimonadota bacterium
ATACGCTTCACCGGGCGCGATCAGCACCGTAAACGTCGCGCCTGCCGAGAAGTCGTACTTCGCCGCGTCGTCTCCAGTAACGGAAAAGGAGGTAATCATGGTGTCCATTTTGTCAGTTCGGTACTGATACTTGAGTTCCGCATAGCCGTCGTAGTCCAGATTTTTGTGATTGAACGCGGTCACGGTAGCGCGGGTTGCGTAGCCTTCGCGCAGAAGTGCAGCGTCCCGTCGTACCCGCGCTTCCCAAGCCAGCCAACCGATTCCGATACCGACTATAGCGAAAACGCAGGCCCATACCAAATCACGCCAATATAGAGTCGCGGGAGCAACCGCAAGGTAGTAGGCGAGAAGCGACAAGCCCACAATGGCGTTTGCGAGGAAAATCCGCCATTGGTAGACCGTCGCTACCGGTACGACGCGGCGCGGAGCGGCGCAAAACAGTTCGGGTTCCACACTCGGCGCGGCGGTAACGGGAACGCTCACGGGCATTTGTTTCTGCGCTTGCACATCCTATTCGACACCCGAACCCGCGCCCCGGTTGCAAGCCGTGTGCGGTAGTATAACACTATGACACAAATCAAAATCTGCGGGCTTACCAATGCCGACGACGCCCGCGCCGCCGTCCGACTTGGCGCGGATGCCCTCGGCTTTATCGGCGTCCCCGGTTCGCCGCGCTACATTACGCCCGACGCCATGCGAGCCGCGACGCGGGGGCTACCCCCGTTCGTTACCACTGTTGTCGTGGTGCGAACGCCCATCGATGCCGTGGGCTACCCGGCAAGTACGCTCCAATACTACGACGGCGATTCCGCCGCCGCGCTACTGAAACGGGTGCGCGTGTTCCGCATCCAAAATGCCGCCAGTCTTGACGAATTGCGTGAGTACCGACACACGCCCGACGCCGTTCTGTTAGATGCGTTCCACGAAACCGCGCTTGGCGGTGCAGGTGTGCGATTCGACTGGAACCTTGCCGTGGAAGCAAAACATATGATGGGCGACCTGCCGGTAATTTTAGCGGGGGGCTTGACGCCGGAAAACGTCGCCGACGCAGTGCGGATGGTGCGCCCGTATGCCGTGGACGTTTCGAGCGGCGTGGAAAGCGAACCGAGGCGCAAAGACCATGACAAACTGCGCCGCTTCATCGCCGCCGTCCGCGACGCCGACCGCGAAATAAGTGGCGATACCGGGCAGGAATAACCGAATAGGCTTGCGAATCTTAGGAAACATTCGTCGCTTAGAAGGAAGCATCACCGTGACACTCTCCCTTTTCCCGGAATCGTTCGCTATTTGCCAGTTGCCCGCCGAATCCGCGCCGCCCGCGTGGGCGTGGCACGGCACGTTCTGCTCCGTGACCCGCACCCCGACCGAGGTTTCGATTGTTTGCGCCGAAGCGGATGTTCCGGGCGATGTCCGGTGCGAGCGCGGTTGGCGCGTGCTTGCGGTCAAAGGCACGATACCTTTTGGAGCCACCGGGATATTATCCGCGCTGGCGGAACCGCTTGCGGGCGCGGGCGTGAGCATTTTCACGCTGTCCACTTTCGATACCGATTATCTGCTGGTCACGGACGATTGTTTGCCGAACGCGGTTGCCGCGCTACGAATGGCGGGCAACACCGTGGAAGGAGATGCCGAGTTCCCCGCCGAATAAACGTTGCATCACCGCCCAAGAAACCGACCGAACATGACCCCATCCCCCGCCGCAACCGACGACTCGCAAACCCCATTTTTCCAGAAGCTCACCGTACAAATCGCGGTTGGTATTCTGGCGTTTCTGTTTTTCGCCACGGTTCGCTACTACAGGGCGCAACACCGCGCCGCCCGGTTCGCACAAACGCAGGTTGCGCCCGCCCCGCAAATGGAGACGCTCCCCGCCCCACCGCCGCCCACAATCGAAAGTGTGCCGGTTGCCGCGCCACCCGCGCCGTACTCGCCCGCTCGCGGTTTCGGTTCTACCCGCGTCGCGCCCGACCCGCCCGCAAGGTATGACCGTGGTGTTCCCACATTTACCGACCTGCGCGCGTTTTCCGGTATGCCGGGGAACGCTTACGGCGGTTCGCAACGCCGCCGACCGGGATATGGTACGCCAAACGGCTTGGGGGACGCCGAACGGATACGCGAAATGGCGGAACAGATCAACGCGCAAAACGCCCTGCGTCGAGAACAGCGAACGCCGCCCGATTCGCAAGCCCCGCAAGACTTCCCTGCCACGCCGCCGCAAGAGGCGTTTTCGCCGGAGCAACCGGGGCAGTATGTGCCGCAACCGCCCAATCAGGAGCAAGCCCCGGTCGCGCCCGCCCCACCCGTGCCGGACGCCGGGGGTAGCGGCACGGAAATCCCGCGCTTTTAGCAAAAGACGAAACAGAGGCGATACAGTGTGTATGGATAACAAGAAGTTAATCAAAGTCAGCAAGTATCTTTCCAGACACCTGCGCCACGAACCCGAAAGTATCGGTATCGTCCTCGATTCCGCCGGTTGGTGCGACGTATCCGACCTACTGTCTGCTTGCGCCGCGAACAATATGACGATAACCCGCGCTGAACTCGACGCCGTGGTCGCCGAAAACGATAAACAGCGGTTCGCGTTCTCGCCCGACGGCAAGCGAATCCGCGCCTCGCAGGGACACAGTATTGACGTAGATTTGGAACTGTCGCCCGTGTCGCCGCCCGACGTTCTGTACCACGGCACAGGCGCGGGAAGCGTCGCCCCGATTCGGGAAAAAGGCTTGCGGAAAATGAATCGGCATCACGTTCATTTAACTGATAACACGGAAACCGCCGTCAAAGTCGGGGCGCGGCATGGCAAGCCAGTGGTTTTCACCGTAGACGCGCAAGCCATGCGCCGCACTGGTCATGTGTTTTACCGGAGCGAAAACGGCGTTTATCTCGTGGACGACGTGCCGCCGCAATACCTTTCGCTCGCGGGCGAGGAGGAAGATTAGCCTCCTGATGTCGGTCAGCGGATAAATCCGCGACCTTGGCGAGGTGAGTCCGCCTCCGCGTACTGTTGAATTGGTTGGCTTCCGCGATGGCCTTTCGTTACTGGCGTCCGCGACGGCGGACTTTCCTCGCAACGGTCGCGGATTTATCCGCTGACTACCTTCGGTCTTTTTTGTCTTACGCAGACTGAATCTTGGCGATAATCGCGTCCGCCATTTGCGATGTGCCGACCGCCGACGGGTCATTGCGATCCGGCTTCATGTCGTAGGTAACATCTTTACCCTCGGCGAAAACCGCCTCCACCGCCGCTTCGAGCGTGGTCGCAGCGTCTTTTTCCTTTAGGTACTTAAGCATCAACAAGCCCGACAGAATCATCGCGGCAGGGTTGACCTTGTTCTGATTCTTGTACTTCGGCGCAGAACCGTGTGTCGCCTCGAACAGTGCCATCGTGTCG
>JACMIU010000489.1 GCA_014380985.1 Armatimonadota bacterium
ACGTGGACGAAGTGAGCCTCCTCAAAGGATGAATACTTTACTACTCTGGGCGATACCCGGCTTACCCCTGCTCGGCTTTTTAATCAATTCGTTTCTCGGTTCCGGCTTCGTCAAGTCGCCGAAACCCGTAATCGAAACGCTGGACGAGCAGGAGGCGGCACGGCTGAGGAACCCCCGCCGCTATGAAATCGAAACCGAACACGACCCGGCGCACGTCGAAACCGATGGTCACACCGACGACCACGGTCACGCGCACGACCAAGCCCCCTTGAACACGGGCGGCATGAGTTTTGTCGGTGGCTTGGCAACCTTCGCGGTGTTATTGTCGTTCGTGCTGTCGGTGTGGGTGTCGCTTCCGTTCTTTGGTGGCGAAAAGGAAGTCGTGTTTTCGCCCGCATGGACTTGGATGCGCGTTCCGGCGGCGGGCGGTTTCGCGGGGCTTGATGTGTCGTTCAAACTTGCCGTGGATTCGCTCACATGCCTGATGCTCCTGATTATTACCGGTGTCGGCTCGCTGATTCACCTGTACTCGATGGGCTACATGAAGAATGACAAAGGCTATGCCCGCTATTTCGGCTATCTGAACCTGTTTGTTTTCTTTATGCTACTGCTCGTGATGGGAAGCAATTTAATCGTCACGTTCGTCGGTTGGGAAGGCGTCGGCTTGGCGTCGTACTTGCTGATTGGCTACTGGGCAGACCGCAAATCGGCGACCGACGCAGGCAAAAAAGCGTTCATCGTCAACCGGATCGGCGACGCCGCGTTCCTCATCGCGCTGTTTCTCTTGTACAAATACTTCGGCACGTTTGAACTGTTCGGCGACGCCGGTATCCTGACGCTGGCGAAATCCGGCGATTTTCCCCCCGGCTACATCGGTGGCGCACTCGCGGCGGGGGCGTTCGTGCCGTTCCTGATGTTCTTCGGTGCGACCGGCAAATCGGCGCAAATCCCGCTGTACGTCTGGCTCCCCGACGCGATGGAAGGCCCGACCCCCGTGTCCGCTCTGATTCACGCGGCGACGATGGTTACAGCAGGCGTGTTTCTTCTGTGCCGCTCCCACGCGCTACTGCTCGCGCCCGGCGCGGAATGGGTGATGACCACGATTGCCGTGGTCGGAATCGTCACGGCGGTTGTCGCCGCAAGTATCGCGCTGGTGCAAAACGACATCAAAAAGGTGCTGGCATACTCGACCGTTTCGCAACTCGGCTATATGTTTCTCGCGGTCGGCGTCGGGGCGTTTGGCTCGGCGATGTTCCACGTCATGACACACGCCTTTTTCAAAGCGTTGCTGTTTTTGTGCGCCGGTTCGGTGATTCATGCTATGAGCGGCGAGCAGGATATGCGGCGCATGGGCGGTTTGTGGAAAAAGATTCCCGTCACGGCTTGGACAATGCTGATAGGAACCGTGGCGATTGCCGGTATTCCACCGCTTGCCGGGTTCTTCTCGAAAGACGAGATTCTGGCGAATGCTTACGGCTCGATGGGTTCGCCTCTGTTATTCGTTACCGGCTTGATTGTCGCGGGCATGACCGCGTTCTACATGGTTCGCATGATGATGAAAACGTTCGCCGGAACGCCGCGCTACTCCGAAGCGGTAGCGTCGCACCTGCACGAATCGCCTGCGACAATGACCGTGCCGCTTCTCGTTCTCGCGGTGCTCTCCGTGGTCGGCGGTTGGGTCGGCGGGTTCGCGCCGCTCGGTATCGCGTCTTCGTTCGAGAAGTTCCTCGGCGAATCGGTTGAGTGGGGCGGCGAAGAGGCGGCGCACCTGTCCGTAACGACGGAGTGGATTCTGGTCGCGGCGTCGGTCGGAATTGCGGTTGCCGGTTGCTTTGTTGCCTTCAATTCGTACCGCAAAGCGCGAAACGGGCAAATCCTTGAAGGCGAGGAGCGCGTCG
>JACMIU010000490.1 GCA_014380985.1 Armatimonadota bacterium
GAAGTTATTTACCGACACCCGCGATTTTGTGGCGCGGAATGCGCGAACGATTTTGCCCGCCGATTTGGTGGGCGGCGGCGTCCAGCAACCGCTATACTTGGAAGGCGAAACGATTACGCGCACCGGGCAGGTCACGGTTGCCGAAAACGGACGCTTAACCTCGTGTGACTTTCCCCTGCCGCACTACCGTTTCCAGTTCGCACGGGCGCAGGTCATTCCCCGTGACGCCGTGATACTCCGCAACACGTCGTTTTTTCGCTACAACGCCCGCCAGTTCACAGTGAAATACCTGCGCGTCCCGCTGATCGAGGATTTGCGCTCGTCGTACACGCCGCAGGTCGGGCGCACCGAGGAGGAAGGCTACTTCGTGAAATCCGCAGTCGGCTACGCCCTGTCGCAGTTTTTCCCGACGCTCGGTTCGCCCGATTATCCCGGTTTGCTCCGCGTGGATTTGATGGAGCGCAAGGGCATCGGCTTGGGATTCGATCAAGGCTACCGGTTCGCCGACATCGCCGCCGGAACGCTGGTGCTGTACGGCTTGCGCGATTCCGGGCGCGGTGTGCTAAACACCAACGGTCGCCTCGCGCACCTGCAACGCGCCGGTGAGGTGGACGTTACCGTCTCGTCCGACTTTCAAAATAACTCGTACAACGCCGCGTTTCAAAACTCGCAAACGCAAAACAGTACGATTTCGGCGACGCGCATCATCGGCGGCTCCAACACCAATATCACCTACAACCTGTCGCAAAGCGGCTTGCAAAGCGGCAAATCCACCAACTCGCAGTACACTCTGACGCAGGAGCAACGCTTCGGGCAATCTTTGCGGGTTCGCGCCCGGTTCAACGGTTCCGACCAGAACAGCGTTTTCGGCGAATCGGTGACGGGGCGCACCGAGCAGAACGGCGAACTAACCGCAACCGGCAGGGTCGGCATATTCGACTTAGATTTACGGGCGAACCGCTCGTTCGCGGCGCGATTGCGCGGTGCGTCGAGCGACAACTTTTTCAGCGGCACGGAGCGATTGCCGGAGTTCACGCTTCGCACCACGGGGCAACGCTTAGGCGGCGCGTTCACAAACCTTCCCGTGAACGTGTCGCTCGGCTTCGGGCGGTTTGTGGAAAGCACCGGTGCGGGAACGGCAACGGCGGGGCGCACCACCACAGGACGCGCCCTTTTCGATATTGACGGTTCGCAGTCGTACCCGCTCGCCCCGCGTGGCGCGACCGTTTTATCGGTGAATGGCGGACTGCGGCAGTATCTGTATGAAAGCGGGGACGCCGCGCAGTACGTTTTGGAATCGTCGCCGCAACTGACGCAACAGATCGGGCGCGACACGACGTTCAACCTGAATTACAGTTACCTGCGCCCGTATGGCGGCGCACCGATTGGCTTTCGCCTCGATTCGGTCGGATCGAACAACAACCTCGGCACGTCGCTCAACGTCCAGTCGTACCGAACGCGGTTGTCGCTTCTGACGGGCTTCGACATACAGCGTTCGCAAGCCGATTTAGGGGCGGGGCAACGGCGTTTGCCGTGGCAAAACCTGTCGGCGCAACTCGCCCTGCGTCCGTCGCCGGTGCTGCAAACGCGCTTCACCTCCACCTACGACCTCAACAGTGCCGTGCTGGTGGACTTGAACAACCGCGTTCGCGTTCGCGCCCCCGGCGGCTTCGCGTTTGATTCCGGCGTTCGCTACGACCCGCGCACGAAAAAGTTTCCGCAAATCACCGGCTCGCTTGAAACGCCGTTGTTCGGCGACAAGGCGAACTTCACGGCGTTCGCGGGCTACAACGGTGTCACCAAGCAGTTCGACTACCGCAGTTTCGCCCTGACGCGCATCCTGCACGACTACGAAATCACCCTGCGCTACATCAACCAACCGTTCGGCTTCCGCACCGAATCGGGGTTCTCGTTCACAATCCGTCTCAAAGCGTTGCCGGGCGCGTCGTTCTCGAACACGGGGCAGTTCGGAACGCCGCTCGACACGGGAACCGGCGAAGTTTTCTAACGTTAGTCGGCAAACAGGGCGAAAACTTCACCGCTGTAAATGCCTTGTCCGTCCACCAAATCGTGCTCTTTTCCCGTCATAGGGTCAAGTAGATGCCAATCGGTAGCGTTCTTGTACACAAGGTATCGCTCGCTTTTTGTCCACAAGGGACGGACGTAAATATCGTTCATATACACCCGGTTCTTGCGCGAGACGCCTTTGTGGTAATAGTAAACGTAGTTGTTGCCCGCCCACAGGGGAAGCGTGTCCCCCGCCGCTTGCTCCTGCAACGTTTCGCTGACGCCGAACATTTTGCCCTGCTTTGGGGAAACTGGGTAGGAGGCGGCATCCCAGATACTGCTGTTGCCGCCGCGCTGGTACTCGCGGATTATTTTTTCTGCGCCGATGCCGGTCAACTTTTGCGCGGTTTGCGCGGATATTTTCTCTTTGGCGACGCCGATTTTCCCGTCGCCTCTTCGCAAGGTGGCACGGAAATATTCGACTTCTGTGTCGGAGGTGGAGGCGTTGCCCAAAGAATAGACCATCGAATCGTTCTTTATCCAATGAACGCTACGGAACCGGTGACCCTTTCCCGACCCGACGGAGGCGACGGAAGCGGTGACGGCATCCACGAAAACGATTTGGTATTCGTTCACGCCATCCCCATAAAGCGGCAGAATATTGCCGTCAGGCGACCAGTAGCCGTTTCGACGTTGCCCCTGCGTCAAAGGTAGACGGCGTGTTTTGCCGGTTGCCACGTCCAAAACGAACGATTGGTGCGAGACGGCTACGTAAACAAAGAACCGTTCATTCGGTGACACCGTTAGCGAATAGTACGGCTTAACCGGTGCGATTTTCGTTCGTTCCGTGATCTTTCCGCCGCGAACCCGCACACGTTCGTACATCGGTGGCGTATCGAGCGATTCCCGGCGCAGGAAGTAAACGCCGTCCCAAAGCGGTAGGGGAGCCGCCGCCCCGTTCGCCAAAGCGGACATCACGGCGCACAGCGTGAGCAACCAGCGATAAGACCATTCATAACGGCGATACTCTCTAACTACCATGGTAGTATAATACCCTATGCCGAACGTGAAACCGAACCGCCGCGCCGTGATCGGCTCTCTAATAGCCACGGTTGCGGGCGTCGCCGTGAACCGTTCGTTCTGCGCCGCGCCCGCGCCTTTGCCGTCCCGCCCCCTGTATCGCGGCGTGTCGTACCGGCGCATCGTGTGGCATTCGCCGCGCCCGGTCGTGTTTCATATTCTCGTGGTGCAAACGCAAACGCCGGGGCTACGCTTTTTCGTCACGCCGCCCGACTACCCCGGCACGGACAAGCCGCTTCGCGCCCGCACGACAAGCGCGTTCCTGCGCGAGTACCGGCTACAAGCCGTTGTGAACGCCGATTTTTTCTATCCGTGGAAATCGAAAGGGTGCGACTACTACCCGCACGTTGGCGACCGCGTGACCGTGGAAGGGGACGCCGTGTCCGAAGGCGTCCGCTACGCCGACCGCGACGCGCCGAACCTCGCCACGCTTCACCTGTCGAAAACGAACCGTCCGTCGCTGAAGCCGCCCAACAGCGGCGAAGGATGGAACGCGGTCGGGGGACGTGCGTTGCTACGAAATCACAAGTCGCTCGCCCTTGACGAGTACGCACAAACCGCCACCGAACCGCGTACCGCCGCCGGTTGGACACCAAGCGGCGACGCGCTTTTTCTCATTTGCGTAGACGGTCGGCAAGCGGGCTACAGCGAAGGCGTGACTCTCGCCGAACTCGCCGTGTTTTTTCAGTCGCTCGGCGCGACCGACGCCATCAATCTCGACGGCGGCGGTTCCACTGCGATGGTGGTGTCGGACGGCGGCGACGGTTCGCGTCTGCTTAATCGCCCGATAGATCAGCGCGTCCCCGGCAAGGAGCGCGTTGTCGCCAACCATCTCGGAATATACGCGCCGCCGCTTTAGTCGCCCTTGACGCGCCTTGCCTTCTTCCGTTACTATGTGTGCTATGGACAAGATAGACGCCACCGAACTGCCCGACGGCTACGACCCGCGAGCCTTTGACCACCCTTCGGTATCGGTGGACGTTGTGGCACTGACCATCCGCGACCGCTCCCTACAGGTGCTACTTGTCCAGCGGAGCGAAAAGCCCTACCCGTCGTACTGGGCGATTCCCGGTGGGTTTGTCCCCATGCAGGAAGATTTGGACACGGCGGCGGAGCGCAAACTGCGCGAAAAAACCGGCGTCGGGGAAGCCGCGCCGTTCCTCGAACAACTTTACACGTTCGGCAAGGTCAACCGCGACCCGCGTGATCGCGTGATTACCGTGGCGTACTATGCCCTGCTTCCCGCGCCGGATTCCGGCTTGCCAAACGCCCCTTCGCTTGGTGCGCCGATAGCGGGAGCAAATGCTTCCGACGCGCAGTGGTTCGACGTGAAGGAATTGCCGCCGCTCGCGTTCGACCACGCCGAAATCCTCCAAGTGGCGATTACACGGCTTCAAGGAAAATTGGGCTACACGTCGGTCGCCTACGCCCTTTTAGCCGACGAGTTCACGCTCACCGAACTGCAAACCGTGTACGAAACGATTCTGGATCGCACCCTCGACAAGCGCAACTTCCGCAAGAAAATGCTGTCGCTCGATATTCTGGAAGCGACCGGCAAAGAGCGTCGCCTCGGCGCACACCGTCCGGCGCAACTGTTCCGCTGGACGAAGCGCGAACCGGTCTTTTTGCCGTAGTCTCTTACCTAATGTGCGGCTTTCTTTTGTGTAGCTCATCGCTCAGTTAGATGGTGACGCTCGGAATACAACCGGAGTAACGCGGCGAATGGCAGTAGTTACGGAAACGGTTCGGGCGCAGGTCGTGGCGCGGGCGGCGCGAACAAGAGCAAGTCGCGAAACATAGCGCGGCAACCGTTTCCGGCGCATAATAACGGGTATGGACGCCCTCCGGTTTATCGAGCGTATCAAACGTTCGACCGACTATCACGGTCAAATTGTACACGCTGAATCGCTCGCCGAGCGCGAAGCGCAGTACGCAACGCTGGACACCCCGCTACCGGACGCGCTGACCGTGGCACTCGCCGCGCAGGGTATAACGCGCCTGTACAGCCACCAAGCCGAGGCGATTGACCGGGCGCGGAGCGGCTTCCACTGGATTATCACCACGCCGACCGCTTCGGGCAAATCGCTGTCGTACAACGCGCCGGTGCTGGAAACGTTGCTCGCGGACTCCGACGCCCGCGCTTTGTATCTGTTTCCCACGAAGGCGTTGGCACAGGATCAGCGCGGCAAGATTGACGCGCTGAAGTTGCCCGGCATGACCACCGCAACCTACGACGGCGACACGCCGAAAGAGGAGCGCGGCTGGGTGAAGCGCATGGCGCGAATCGTGATCACGAACCCCGATATGCTTCACATGGGCATCCTTCCCTATCACACCGGATGGGGGACGTTTTTTCGCAACCTGCGCTACGTGGTGGTGGACGAGGCTCATATTTACCGCGGCGTGTTCGGGGCGCACGTTGCCAATATCTTGCGTCGTTTGCGGCGCGTCGCCGCGCATTACGGGGCGTCGCCGCAGTTTTTTGCGTGTAGCGCGACGATTGCGAACCCCGGTGAGCTGTTCACGAAACTGACCGGGCTGTCTGCGGAAACGATTTCCGGCACGGGCGCACCGTCGGGCAAAAAACAGTTCGTTTTCTGGAACCCGCCGGTGCTGGATAAACTCACCGGGGC
>JACMIU010000491.1 GCA_014380985.1 Armatimonadota bacterium
ATTCGAGCGGATGGGCGGCGAAGTGGTCGCGCAAACCGACCGCGCTTCCACCGCCTACCGCGTGACCGTATTGCCGGAGCATTTCCCGAACGCGCTTGCTTTGCTCGTGCGGATGCTGACGAAACCGGCACTGCGCGAATCCGATTGGAACGTCGAACGCGCCGTGATTCTGCGCGAAAAGGGCGTCGCGCAAAGCGACGGCGTGAAACTCGGTATGCAACTGATGGCGGAAACCGCGCATTCCGCCGTGAACAGTGCGCACGGACAACCGATTATGGGCAGTTTGGCGAACGTCACGCGGTTTGCGGCAAGTGACTTGCGAACGTTCCATGCCGCGCACTACGCTCCCACGCAGTTCACGGTCGCGGTATGCGGGGCGGTAACGGCGGACGCGGTGGCAAAGGAAGTGGCAACGGTGCTACCGGCGACTACCGCGCCGATGGAAGCCGTACCCGCCCCGGTGATTTCCGCGCAGGAATCACTGGAGCCGCGCCGCGCTTCACTCCTCCCCGCGAACGCACAGACCGACCGCGCCCTTGCTACGCTCACTATCGGCTTTTCCGCGACGCCGATCGCCGCCGACCCGCGCCGTGCCGCCACGTGCGACGTATTGGTAGCACTATTGGCGCGGGGCAACGGCGGGATGCTACCTACCCGCCTTCGCGCTAACCCAACGACAAACGCGCTTTCCGTGGAAGCCGATTACCTGCCGCAAGCCGATAGCGCAATGATGGTCATCCGGGCGACCGGCGCGAAACAAAACATTGGGCGCATCGAGGATGCCGTTGTCGAGACACTTGCGGAACTTGCCCAACGCCTCGCGGACGGTGGCGCGGCGAGTCTCGCCGAGGAGTTAGCCGTTGCCAAATCCGCCGCGATAGCCGACGTGCGCTATCAACGCGAAACCGTGGACGGCGAAGCGCGTTATTTAGCGTTTTTGGATACGATCAATGCGCCCGCCGACTACGCGGACTTGTACGCGGAGCGGGTTCGCGCCGTGACCGGGGCGGATATTTTGCGCGTTCTGGAACAAGAGGTAACGCCGCGAAAGCGCGTCGTGAGCGTAGTCGGCTTGTCCGCGCCCGCAAGCGTCGGCACGAAAGAAACGGTAGTTCCATGAAACGCTTTGCGCTTGTCGTTTGGCTACTGCTGTTGGCGATTCCCGTTGCCGCGCAAACGCTCTTCGTGCGTTCGCTTCCCGGCGGCGCGACGCTACTGGTTTCGCAGGAACCCGACGCCAAAAGCGTGGTCATCGAGGCGTTTTTCCGCGTTGGGGTCGCCGACGAAAATGCGGCGGGCGAAAGCGGTTTGTCCGCCCTTCTGACGCGCACTTGGGCGAGCGGCGGCGCAAACCGTTCGGCAAGCCGAATCGCCCGCGACATCGGGCAATTCGGCACACTCGGCGTGTTTCAAACCGCCGACTATATCGAACTTTGGACGCAAAGCGACTATGCGGATTCGGAAATCGCCGCGCAGACGCTTCTCTCGAACGTGGTCGCCGCCCCGGTTTTCCCCGACTCCGCCGTCGCGGAAGCGAAAAAAGAGGTGACGCAGGACAGGACGATTCGTGCCGACGCTCTACTCGGTCACGCGCTGGAGAAACTTCGCGCCCGCGTTTTCGCCCTGTCGCCGACCGGGCGCGATTTGCTCGGCGATGCCGAAAACGCAGGACAACTGACCGTGGCGGGGCTACGCCGGTTTCACGCCCGCACCGTGGGGAGCGATGCTTCGCGGGCGGTGTTTGTGGTTGCCGGGCGCATGGGTGCGGACGAAGCCGAACGATTGGTACGCTCCGCACTGGCGGCGGGCGACTTCGCGCCGTTCCGAAGCGCGGAAACGAAAAAGAAGGAAACGACGCCTGCGCTTGCCGTTGTTCCCCCCGGTTTGCGCCCCCTTGACCTGCGCCGCGCCGCCCCAACGCGCCTCTCGTTGGTCGGATACGCCGCTCCGGGAACGCGCACCGGGGCGACACGCACGGCAACGCTACACGTTTTGGACGCCGTGATGGGCGCGGGAAAAGACTGT
Organism: Armatimonadota bacterium; assembly: GCA_014380985.1. GTDB lineage: Bacteria > Armatimonadota > Armatimonadia > Armatimonadales > Armatimonadaceae > JACMIU01. The sequence goes on from JACMIU010000491.1 coordinate 2,026, forward strand.
CGTTTGTTCGGCTTGCGTGACCGCTTGCGGGATGGCGAAACACCGATTGGCTACGATATTACGTCGCGGCTCGAAGCGGGGCGGGATCAATCGCTCTGGGTGGCGTATGTTTCGGGCGTCGAAGGCACAACCGAAACGGCGACGGCGCGAATCATCGGCGAATGCCGCGCCGTTTCGGACGGTTCACGCCCCATCACCGACGCGGAACTAACGCGAGCAAAATCGCTCCTCATCGGCAAGCACCGGCGCGAACGGCAACGCCTGACCGAACGCGCTTCCGCGCTCGGCGTGGCGCAGGTGATGGGTCTTGGAGCGGGCTTCGAGGCGAACTACGCGGAACGCATCGGCGCGGTGACGCTCGCTGATGTGCAAGAGTTGGCGCGGGAAATGTTCGCGGCGAACGCGGGGTCGGTGACGACGGGTAGCCCGTAAAAGGCAAACCGTTGTCACCGATGCCGTCAATCGCGCTCTGCAAGCAAGTACCGGTTGCTGATCGTCTTGAACGATAACCGTCCGCCGAGTGCCGTGCTGTGCGTTTCCGTGCGCGGGCGAACCACGATGCCTTCACGCTCGTTTGACGTTGCGGGATACTTTCCCTCCGCTAATGCGAGCAATTCGGCTTGCGTGTAAGCGAACGCTTCGCCGGTTTCGAGCGTTTCCACCGCCGGGATCCTCGCTTTGGCGAGAAACTCCCGTGCCGCGTCGTGACCGAGGTATTGCGCCGTTGTCATGTCGTAAACGTTGAAAACGAACAGCGATTTTTCCGTTAATGCGAGCGGGTTTTTCTGGATGCCTGCGCCAACGATTTCACCTTGAAGGGCGAGATTCGGATGGTCGCGCAGGGTTTCCTCGATGCGGTATTGCCGTGCCATGTTCCAGTACGGGTTGTTGCCGTCCTTGAGCGACTGGTTGCGGCTTGCGGCGTGAAACTCGCCGGTGCGCGGGTCAATCACGAACGTTGCCGATGTGCCATCGTATTTGAGCGTAACGGCGTAAGGCAGTCCGGCGATTTCGTCCAACACTTCCGGCAGACTTTGAACGCGCATTTCGTCGGTTTTCGGAACCATCGGCGGGAACGGCGCACGGTAATCTCCCATCCCGGTCGGCGCAGGCGGCTCGTACTTGCCAACGGCAAGCGTTTTGGTCAGGTCATCCCCGGCGCGAACGGCACTACTTTCCAGTTCGGGAAACAGTGACAGCGGCATAAACAACCCTTGCGACAACGCGCCGCGCAAACGCAGGGTACGAAT
>JACMIU010000492.1 GCA_014380985.1 Armatimonadota bacterium
CGGTGGGGGTGTCCCACGCCGACCAAACGGACGCCGGAAAATGCGCGACGACGAATGCCGCGAGGTTTGCTTCGGCGGGCGCGTAAGTCTGCGTGTGCAATAACTGCGCGTACTGCGGCAAGCGCGGCGCGAGCGAGATAACGATGCGTTGCAAGGCTATCGCGTCGGGAAATCCGCTCCAATAGGCGTAGCGCAGACAAAACTGCGCGACGGCTTCCGCAGGGTCGGAGGCGACCGCGAACGGCTCGGCAAGATTCGCCGCGTTGATACGGGCGACAAAGCGCACCACGGCTTCAAAGAGCTGCTCCTTGCTACCGAAGTGGTTATACAACGTGCGCTTCGTAGTTCCCGCTTCCTCGGCGATGGTATCCATGCTCACCGAGTCGTAACCGTGATAGAGAAAAGCGCGTTTCGCCGCCCGCAAAATCGTTTCGTTGCGCGAATCATCTTTTCGCATATGCTGTCAGTATACCTTGCATTTTTATATACTATACGGTATAGTATATTCATTCTGAACCGTTTGCATAAAGGAAGAAAAAGATGATTGTTGTCACAACGCCGAATGGTAACACCGGCAAACACGTACTTCGCGCCCTTGTCGAACGCGGCGAAACCGTGCGGGCGATTTCGTACCGCCCCGAACTCATTTCCGCTGACCTACGCGAAAAATGCGAAATCGTCGTCGGGTCGCCGAATGACGCCGAAGTTCTGACGCGAGGGTTCGCGGGCGCGGAATCGGTATTCTGGTGCGTCCCGACCAGCAATCAATGGGACGACGGCGCGGCGTACTATGGCGCGTTCACCGATGCCGCGACCGCCGCGCTGGCGGCAAACGGCAATGCGGCGCGGCTCGTCGCCATCGGAAGCGGCGGATACGGGGCGAAGAACGCCGGATTTATGACGATTCTCGCGCAAGCCGAGGACACGCTGAACACCACCGGGGTTCCGACGCGGCATTTGCGCTGTGGCTATTTTATGGAAAACGTGTTCTGGTTTATGCAGTCGCTACAAACGCAAAATCCTATCTTTGAACTCTACGCGCCGGACGCGCCGATTCCGTGGGTGGCGGCGCAGGATATTGCGGCGGTAGCCGTGCGCTCCCTGTGTGACCGCGACTGGCGCGATCAGTCCGCGATTCCGGTCTATGGCGCGGCGGATATGTCCATGAACGAAGCGGCGGTGATTTTGTCGGAAGTGTTACAAACGCCGGTTCGGTACGCGCAGTCCACCGACGCACAAACCGCGCAAGTTTTACGGCAGTTCCATTCGGGCGAGGGGTTTATCGAAGCCAGCGCACAGTTCGCCCGCGCCGTTAGTGCCGGAGAATACGGGCGCGACAAGCGCGTCCCTGAAGGCACAACGCCGACAACGCTACGCGAATGGGCGATGCAGTACCTGCTTCCCGTGTTCCGCTCCTGACACGGATGCCCCTAACCCCTTACCGCCGCAAGAGGCGGTAAGGGGTTAGGAGGGCGTTTCTACGCCAAATCTTCGGCGTGCGCCGCCCATAAGAGACCACGCACCGTCAGGTGCAACACGTCCGGTTGCGCCACGATGTTGTGTTGGTGTCCGAGTGCGTTGTAGAAAACGCGCCCTTCGCCCCAGTATTTCGTCCAGACAACCGGCATATCCACCGCGCCGTTCCTAAGATGCGCCCCGCCGACGCCTTCCACGGGAAAGCGCGTGGTAGCGAGAACGCGCACTGCCGGGTCTACGTGCAGGTAGTATTGCTCCGACTTCACGTTGATGACTTCGGGCGAACCCTGCGTGATGAAGTGGTCGGGGTCGCGGATGTCCACCGTGTATGCCACGCCGTCGTTGCCGGGGTGCGCTACCCACTGCCCGCCGGTCATAAACTGGTACTCGGTTTCGTTTCGGAACGAGTCGCACATCCCGCCGTGAACCCCGCCCAAACCGACGCCGCTTTGCACCGCCGCAAGCAGGGGGCGCAGTTGCTCCTGCTTAATGGTTCCCATTGTCCAGCAGGGAACGATTAAATCGAGCGTTTTCAGTTTCACTTCGTCTAAGTAAGCGTCTAATGTATCGGCGATTTCCACCGCGAAGCCATGTTTTTCCAGTTCGCCGCCCAATAGTTCGCCGACTTCTTTCGGTTGGTGTCCGTCCCAACCGCCCCAAACAATCAATGCCGATTTTGTAGCCATAATTTTAACTCCTGTGCGCCCCGGCGTATCCGCTTGCTAAACGCTCGTATCGCGCTGACGGTATCTTTCGCCATGTCCGGCGCGTGTCCCTGCAACAAAACGCGCCCGGCTCGCGTAAAGAAAAACGTGAATACGCCTCCCGAACTTCGCGCCGCCGTTTCCGCTCCCGCCGAACCGCCGAACCGCCTTTTTGCCGCGAGCCTTTGCCTGACCGATGTGCTGGTGCTGACGTACCTTGTGCCGGTGGCGAAAGTCGCGTCGCTCATTCCTACCGGTTTCGCGCCGGACGTTTTGCCTGATGCCGAGGGCGAGTTATGCGCCCTCGTGCAAACCACCGCCGCGTTTTGCGAGGAAGCGCGGCTTTCGTTCGCGCCGAAGGGGTCCGGCGAATCGTACCGCGAGATTACGTACCGGGTGCTGGGGCGAGCGACGAAAAACGAGCCGGGTGCATATGTTTTGCGCTCATTCTACACCGCCGACGCCGTGTATCTGGCGCACCGCGCCGTGGAGAAAAACGCCGACTTCGCCCGCGCCACGGTGCATATTTCCGGCAACCCGGTCGCCGGGTCGTTTGGTGGCTACCGCCTTCGCACCGTTGCCGATTGCGGCACGACCGAATGGGATACGGCAACCATTACTGAGGAAGACGCGGAAGCCATCAACGCACCGTTCGGCAATTTCGGCGATATGACGCGCTTTCTGCTTCGCCGAACCGCGCTGTACTTTGCGCCGGTCGCGCCGGTGCGCGGGTGGCAGGGCTTGTCGCCGCTCACGCTTCCCGCCGAACTGCCCGTAGCGACTCCGGTGCGCCTTCTTTCCGCCCGCCTGACGCCGTGGCGCGAATGGGGCGTTTTGACCGCCGAAGCGGCATTGCTCCCGCAATCGGTGCTGTATCTGCCGAGCCTCGCGGTATCGGCATATGCGCCGCGCCCGGTGAAACTATCCTGACATACATCAGTTTTGTTGTACAATGGATTAATTGTACAACAAAACTGATGTATGTTAGGAAAGGTGAAGGAAGATGTTATCGCAAACCGCGAACCCCGGTGGAAAACTTGCTCCCGACGAAGTCGTAGGGCGCGACGATTTAATCAAGCGTCTCTGGTGGATATTGGAACGACGACACTTATATCTCACGGGCGAACGACGCATGGGTAAAACGTCCATTATTCGTGACAAAATGGGTAGCGAATCCGGCGACATTCGTTTCATCTATATGGATGTGTCCCGCGCCATTTCGCCCATTGAGTTTGTCGAACGGCTACAGGAAATCGGAGCCCAACATCTTGACGCAAAGAAGCGATTGGCAAGTCGGCTTCGCATTACTTGGAGCAAGTTAGTCGGAACAGAAGTCGGGGGCGATGCCTTCTCTTTGAAAATACCGTCCGCGCTTGCAAGCAACTGGAAAGTCCTGTTGGAAGGGCTACTGCAAGACTTGGCGCGTTTGGAAGGGCGCACCATTATCGCTTTCGACGAACTGCCGCTGATGCTGGATGCCATACGCCGCAATACTAAGAGCGGCGGCGAAGCGGC
>JACMIU010000493.1 GCA_014380985.1 Armatimonadota bacterium
CCGCCGGTGCCGCCGCAGGCTCCCGACCCGAACACACCGCCCGAAACGCCCGGAAACCCTCCGCCCGCGCCAAACGGCGCGTAGGCGCGTTACCGCGTCGCCCGCTACAAAGTGGCGGGCGATTCGGTTTCGTTGTCCGCGTCATCGTTCGCTTCCGATCTGCTGATTTCGCGTACCGTGACCGATTGTTCGCGTACCCGCGCCGGGTTCCAGAGCGTCAGGAGCGACACGTCGGCGGCGTCGCGCCCGTGCGCGATAGGAACAAGGGCGCGGCGCGTGTTGGGGGAAGTCGCGTCTACATTGTGCCACGCACCGTCCAGATACACCTGCGCCCACGCATGAAAATCAGGATATTCCAAGTGGGCGCAGTAGCCGGAAACATACCGCGCCGGAACCGACGCGGCACGACAAAGCGACACAACCAGATGCGCGAAGTCGCGGCAGACCCCGGCGCGTTTGATTAGCACCTCGTCCGCGCCGGTGGTCGCATCGGTGGTATTGTATTCGTAGCGGATTTTCGTGTTTACCCAGTCCGCGATAGCGTTCACCTTTGCCGCTCCCGTGGTTCGTGTGCCGAACTCGCTACCAACAAACGCGGTCAATTTGTCGCTCGCGCAGTAGCGCGACGGCAGGGTAAACGGCAAAACGTCGGCGGGCAAGTTTTGGGGTAAGGTTTCGCGGGCGTTCGCGGACAGAGGCGCGTTTTCCTGCGTTTCTACCACGGCGGAAAAGTCGAAGCAAAAAAAGCCACGTGGCGCGAGGAACCGGCGAAATAGGTTGCCGCAACCATCGGTGTCCAGATGCGCGAACTGCACCGGTGACGTGCGAAGCGATTCACGCAAAACGTGGTGCGTTTCGCCTTGAAGGCGCGGCTCGATCATCAGTAGCAAAAATGTTTCCGCGGACAAATCGTAGTCGGCGGTAGCGGATACGGAAACAAACACGGCAACTATTCCTTTCGGCGACGGTTACACCCCTGTCGCCCGTCCTATCACGGCATACAGCGGATCGCCGATGCGCCGCCCCTCGCGGCTCACCGGGGAACGATCGAACGCTTCGATATTCTCAAACGCGCCGGTCTGCTCCAGAAAGTGCGCGACTAACTGAACTCGCCCGGCTTCGTCCAAAGCGTGCCACGCGGCAATCGCCTTTGTCGGAAAGCATCGGTTCGAGAACGTAATCACCATTGGCGAACCGGGTTTGAGCGTTCGTGCCGCGTCGGTCAGCACGGCAACGGGGTCGGTCAAGTAATCCACGGAAACGCAAATCGCCGCGCCGTCGAAGCGGCTGTCTGCGAACGGAAGCGCGGGGTTTTCGTTCAAATCCTGCACCACGTATTCGGAAAGGCGCGGGTTGGCGGCGAGTTCCTCGCGGTTCATACCCAAACCGACCACTTCGGAATACGCGATTTCGTTCGGCAAATGACTGATCCAACTGCTCATCAAATCGAGAATCGTGCCACCCGCCGGAAACTGCTCGCGGTAGACTAACGTCACGGCGGCTATCGCGCCATCGTCAATATGCGCGACGAAGCGGGGCGACCGGTAAAAATGGGCGTCGGGCGTTTCGTCGGCGCGGCGGAACGCATCGGGCGGCAACGTTTTCGCGGTGTTCATGGGCATTGTTATACCCGTTCGGGTGCGTGTTTCTTCGTTCCCATCACAAACTTGTAGCCGTCATCCCGGCGCATTTTCTGCTTGCGAACCGCCTCGCGCCATCGGTGGGCGTTCATCATATGTAGGTTGATGTCAATATGAACCGCAAGGGGCGCGGCGAACCCCGAACCGCTGATCTTCATTTCGCGCTGTTCCATCAGGCGGATAATCTGTGGTGTTCGGCTTAAGACGAATACGTGCCGACTGCGTTCCTGAAGCGCGTCGAACGCGGCGGCGAACAATCGGCTACTAATTCGCGCACCCCGGTACGCCGGTAGCACATACAAAACCGCGATGTCGCTCCAGTTCCAGAGTAGGTCTTTGCACAGGCACACGCCCGCAAACGCCGCGCCGGAATCCGACTCTACGACCGCGACGATGCCAGTTCCGAAATCGGTCAGTTCGCGCACCGAGTAGCCTAAAATGTTGGGCGTAGTTTTTAGTTCGTGGTGGAGAATCGTCGCTTCGTCCACCGTTAGCGGTCGGTTTTCGAGACGAACGGTTGGGGTGGCGGATACAGGGGCGTCGGAAATCACGGTGTCAGTATACCGCGCCCACTACGGTATAATGACCGAGTGACCAGCGAACTGCAGACCCGCGCCGCGCCGGACGTACTCGCGACATTCTTGGCAGGGCGCAACGAACGCACCCTTCGCGCCTACGAAAGCGACCTGCAAATGTTTCGCGGGTTTGTGAATGCGGCAACAGTTCCCGAAGCGGTGAACGCACTTTTAGCCGGGGGGCAGGGTGCGGCGAACGGCACTGTGCTACGATTTCGCGCCCATTTAACGGATGCGAACCGTGCGCCCGCGTCGGTGAACCGCGCCCTGTCCGCGTTGCGGGCGTTGCTGAAACTGGCGCGAATGCTCGGCGTTGTGTCGTGGACTCTCGATGTGCCGAATGTCCCGGCGGAAGCGTACCGCGACACACGCGGCCCCGGTCTCGCGGGCGTGAAGAAACTTCTCGCTACTACGGACAATGGCACGGACGCTGCTACCCTGCGCGACCGGGCGATTCTGCGTTTGCTATATGATTTGGGGCTACGCCGCGCCGAAGCGGCGACGCTCGACGTGTCGGATGTTGACCTGCCGCGTCGCACGGTTGCGGTGATGGGCAAACGGCGTAAACAGAAAACGCTGCTGACTCTGCCTCCGGCAACCGCGCAGGTTCTCGCGGATTGGCTTGCCGTACGCGGAACAGAACCGGGCGCGTTGTTCTGGAACTTCGACCACGCACAAAAAGGAGCCGAACGTAGGCTAACGCCGCACAGCATTTACCGAATTGTGCGCGGGCGCGGGGTGTCGGCGGGAATCAAGGTTGCGCCGCACGGCTTGCGGCACACCGCGATTACCGAGGCGTGTAAAGCGGCAAACGCGGCAGGAATCCCATTAGAAGAAGTGATGGATTTCTCGCGCCACCGGGACGTGAAAATCCTGATGATCTACCGTGACCGCGAAAGCGATAGGCAGGGGCAAATCGCAACGCTGGTTTCACAAACCGCGAACACTGATTCCGGCGAACGGATTTGAACCGCCGACCTCCCGCTTATCAAGCGGGTGCTACTGACCAGACTGAGCTACACCGGATTACAGGCGGGAAATCCCCGCCAAGTGCCGCGAAGGGATTTGAACCCTTGACCTGCGATTTATGAGACCGCCGCGCTGACCAACTGCGCCACACGACAACAAATCGAACAAACTTAAAATGGTCGGGATAGCCGGAATCGAACCGACGATTACTGTTCCCAAAACAGCGGTTATGCCACTTCACTACATCCCGTTATCAAATCAAAGCAAGGGTGACAGGATTTGAACCTGCAGCCGGTGGGTTTGGAATCCACTGCGCTACCGTTGCGCCACACCCTCACGAAAAACAAAAAACAAAACGGCTTCCGTGTGCGCTTTTGTGCGCCGGAAGCCGTGGGGAAAATCGTTCGCGTTTTTGGTTACGCTGGGTTTCCTCCGCTTTTCCGGCGACGCGCCGCCATTTGCCACGGCTGGGGTTGCCACGGCATAATCGGTGCGGGAATCGGTTGTACTTTGCTAAACATAATATTTGTGTTTCTTCGCGGTCTATATCGCCGGGGTATTGTGGTTCGCTAAAGGAAAATGACGATTTTATTCGCTGAAAGCGGGAGGGTTCAATACCCCGGTGCTTGCACCGTATCCGCTTGGGATGTCTGCGACGCTTTCAGGCGTCGCAGTTCGTGGCGACCTTCGGGTCGCCTTCCGGTAG
>JACMIU010000046.1 GCA_014380985.1 Armatimonadota bacterium
AATCCGCTCAATACTGTCTCTTTGTTTTTCTGCGACTAAAATAGGGGCGTCCGATTCTGCATCAGTGCTTCGCACGACGCGCCATTCATCGGCAATTATTGCGTAAACATTGCAAAAGTTTTGTGCCCCGGCAACGAATCACAGATTCCGGTATGTCATGCCCGCCGCGCCGAACGTGGGACGCGACCCGTGCGATGCATAGCTCCGGCGCGGGCGTGAAAAAGAAAATCAGCGAAACCGTGTAGCCCGCGCTTTGCAAATCGCGTAGCCGGGGCGCGAGCGAACGGCTGGCGAGCGTGGTTTCCACGGCGAACGAACGCACTTCCGCTTTTAGCGAATCCATTCGCCGGAGCAGTTGCCGTCCCGATTCTAATTCGCGGTTGCCGGAATAGTCGGCGCGCAAGGCTTTCGCTACCTCGTCGGCATTCAATACAGGAATGAGAAATTATATCGCGTTGCTAACGGCTTTGAGGGTTTCGAGAATCTCGGTGCGGCGTTCGGGATGCCCGTTTAGCACCTGCCCCGACGGATGGTACGTTTGCCAGAAGGCGGCGTTGGTAAGTTCGCGTAGCCACTTCTCGGCGGACTGCGCTTTTCGCCCGACCAGCACCAGATGTTCGAGGCTCGGAAAGCAAGCCAGCAAACCGGGAACGAACGTCCGCACTTCGGCAATATCGGCGGGCGTTACCGGGCGGATGCGTCCCCGCCCATCGCCGACGTACCACGGGCAGATGTTCCAAACGGCAGTGTCGGTGCGAGGGATACCGGCATCGCGGAGCAGTTCGCATAGGTTCTTCGCGGTGGGGTCGGGGTTGTTGCGCGACACAAACCCGGACGCCACCGCCTTCGGTCCCGGTGCTTCAAGAAGTAGCAAAACGCGGGCGGCGATGCCACCGTCGCACTGGTCAAGCGCGGGCAGGTCGTCCACCCGTCCCCGCGCTTCGGAAACCGTGGCAAGGTGTGCCGTGAGCGGCTTCATATGCGGCGCGAAGAGTAGCGACACACGTCGCTGACGCTCGGCGAGCGACGCGAGGGCGTAGGGCGCGTCAGGGTCTACCGGGTCAAGGATTGGGCGTTTCATGCGTACCGTGAGTATATCGCCGCGCCGAACCATTCATCCCAAAAGTGATAGAATAACCGGGAAGGCAAGCGAGTTATATGACGAAAAAAGGCTTTGGCAGTTTGCAACTTTGGCTTTGGGCGTGTACACCGTTTTGCTGTTTCATCAGCCTCGCGCTTGTCGCAAACCTATCGCCGGAGGTGGCACGCGAATTGTACGTTTACTCGCTTATGCTCTCGTTATATTCCGTGATGCAATCTGCTGTCACCTTCGGATGGGCAATATTGCTTCTTAGCCTCTTGGTTTGGGGCAAACTTTGGAAATCGGAACATGAACGGATGACCACGACTGTCTGTAGCATCATGAGAACTATATTCGCGGTAGGAATGTTTATGCACACGACAAGTTTAATAGGCTACTCAATTGCTTGTTTACAACGGATGAATGGCGTCAGCAAATAGTAACTACTGAGATTAAAAATCGTCATTGTTTTGCCCCGGTGTCTCGAACATAAAAGTACATCAGCGATCCGCCCTGCGGTGCGTCGCCGAGCCGCGCATAGGAATACGTTTGGCGCATATCGCGTGACGACCAGCACGGCGGCGACAAATCGTAGCCGGTCGGGGTTCGCACCAGTAGTTGTGCCAGATCGCCGCCATCGCTGTTGACCGCGCCCCAAACGCCGAGCGAGAGCCAGAAGCGTTGTACATCCGCTACTGTCCAACCGCCCGTGAAGGGAACGCCCCACCAGTGCGCGTAGATGCTCG
>JACMIU010000494.1 GCA_014380985.1 Armatimonadota bacterium
GCCGTCTGCCCAGCCTTCGCACCTACCTTCTGGTGTCGCAGGATTACGCGCTGGTCGAGCAGTACGAGCGCGGCGACGATACGGGCGACTGGCGTATTATCGAGACCGAAGGGCTTGACGGCGAGGTGGTTTTACCTGCGATTGACTGCCGTCTACCGATGAGCGCGATCTATCGTCGCGTGACCGTTGCGCCCTATCCCGACAATGCACCCGGCGATAGCGAACCTACCGAAGGCGAACCCGTTGCCTAACAGGGGCGATAGAATAACCCCATGCCCGCCGCTATCGAAGTTCTCCATATCAACAAAACGTTTCACGTCCGCAAAGCCGCGTATGCCGGACTGAAGGGGACGATTGGCGCGTTTTTCAAAGGAATTCGCGCACAAACCGTGGCGAAAGTCGGCTTGTCCGATGTCACGTTCGTGGTGCAACCGGGCGAGACCGTCGCGCTGATTGGCGGCAACGGTTCTGGCAAGTCCACGCTCCTGTCGCTCCTCGCCCGCGTGATGAAACCCGACGTTGGCACGGTGCGCTTTCCGGCAAGCGCGGACGCCGACCGCCCGCGCCTCGCCCCCCTGCTTGAAGTCGGCGCGGGCTTTCACCCCGACCTCACCGGGACGCAGAATATTTTCTTCAACGGCTCGATTCTCGGCTTGACGCGGGCGCAGATGCAGGAGCGCATCGGCGACATCAGAGCGTTCGCCGACTTTGAGGACGAGATTTACTACGACGCCCCGGTTCGTACATACTCATCGGGAATGTATGTGCGCCTCGGCTTCGCGGTCGCGGTGCATACCGACCCGGAGATAATCCTCGTGGACGAAACGCTCGCGGTCGGCGACGAAGCATTTCAGGAGAAATGCTACGCTCGCATCGCGCAGTTTCAGCGCGACGGGCGCACCATTGTTTTTGTGTCGCACGACATGGCGGCGGTGCGGCGTGTGGCGTCGCGGGTCGTGTGGCTGTCGCACGGCGCGGTTGCCGGTGACAGCGAGGCGGGCGGCGATATTGAACCGGTAATCGCCGCATACCACGAGTATTTACACGCGCAAGCCGACAAAAAACAAACATAGCCTCTATGCAAGCGCAACAAAATCCGATACGATATGTCGTAGGTAGTAAGTATCGCTCACGATTAAAGGACGGAAAAAGATGGCGCAAAAAACAACCCGCGAGTTCTGGGTGTCCGACAATGTAGAGGACGCCGTTCGCAAAACCAAACTCACCCTCAAAAAGTTGGGGGAATTGACCGCCGTTGTGCCGGGACAACACGTGGTCGGCAACGTCGCGTTCGGCGTACAACAAGTCGCGCTACAAATCGCGTGGCGACCGGAGGAAGTCGAAACAAAGACCAACCTGCTCGACACCGCGCAAACCAAAGCAACGGCAAAAAATATTGGCACACTTTTGCTAATGGAAGCGAGCGTTAACGGACGCGGCGAAACCGGCAATGACGCGGCAATGCACAACGCTTTCGAGCGGTTCGAGGATGCGTACCTGCATTTCGACCGCGCGGACTACACGCCCGACCGCGTCGGACTGCTTCCGGTGACGGTTATCGGCATTCTGGTTTTAATGATTCTTGCCGGAGTGTTTATCGCCCGCAAAACCAACTGGTTCAAACCGGTTCCGCAACCGTCGCCGAGCATCTCGATAGGCGCACCGAGCGGCGCACCGTAAGGTTTAAAAGCCCTCCGCGATTCCGAAGCCGATTAGCCCGCCGATAATCGTAGCAATCCCGGCGACGATTCCGGCGATGGTCGCCCCGCGCCACGAAGTTCCGCGCAGGGCGACGCGGGCGCAAGGCGCGAGCGCACAGCCAATCACGAGTTCGGCGATAACGATGTACACGGGCGTGTGCGTTCCGGGTAACATCCGGCAAAACTGGTACTCCCACCAGTGGGCATACCGTGCCATCTCCTCGTAAAACGGGATATTGACCGCGCCGACCACCGCCGACAGTGCCGCGCCGCGCCCCAAGCCGAACCGCTCGATAAAGCGCGTGCCGAAGTAGCCGATTTGCGTACCGACCAGCATCCACGCGACCGGCATCCACCACGGCGACTCCCAAATCATCGCGCTTTTAGCAATCCGGTAATCGAGGGTTCCGGTGAAGCGCACACAAAGCGCGTCGGCGATCAGTTCCACCACACCGAGGCAAAACCCCCACCACAAAAGCCGCGCCATGCCGGTATCAAGGTGGCGCACGATATGCACCGCGAACGTCAGGAGATTGACCGCGCTAAGGAGGGCGGCGGTGTTGCCGCCCGACCACGGCTTGCCCGCGAAAATCACCACGGCAACCACCGATGTTGCCACCGTGAAAAGTACGGTGCGAAGTCGTGCCACTTCGAGAATATCATCCGGGGCGGGCGCGGGTAGTGCGGAAAAAAAGGCAGTCATACGGTATGATTCTACAGCAAGCCGGTCGGCTTTGTTTACGTTGCTTCGTGATGAAAGGTAGCGGCATATGACGTTTCAAAATTGGGCGCAAAAAATAGCCGGAGGAGAACGCGAACGCCTCGGCGTCGCGGCGGTCGTTGTCATCGGTATACTTGTCGGCGGATTTTTCGCGTTGGGCGGAGCGGCAGGTGCGCCCAAGCCAGCGGCGAACACGCTCACGGTTCCGGCAAAAACGTTCGCGGCATCCCCCGCCCCGGTTGCCGAAACGTCGCCCGTGGTAGCCGCCTCCCCCGCCGCGAAGAAAACCGACATCGTGGTCTACGTCACCGGCGCGGTGAAACGCCCCGGCGTTTATACCCTGAGCGCGGGCGACCGCTTGTACCATGCGATTCGCGCCGCCGGGGGCTTCAAAGCGAACGCCGTTCAGGACGCGCTGAATTTAGCCGACCGGGCGCAGGACGGCGACCAGTTGTGCGTTCCCGTACGAGCGAAGGCGGGCGCAAAAGGGCAATCCGTCGCCACCGTCACCGCGCCGAAAGCCGCCCCCCTCCCTGCCCTGATTCGCAAAACACCGCTTCCGGTCACGGTCGCCCTGCCGAGGGACGAAGAGGGCGACGCTCCCGAAGTCACCGTGCTACCGACACCGGCTCCGCCTGCCCGCGTGATCGGGACACCGGTATCGGTCGTGGCATCCGCACCGGAGCAAGCCGCGCCGGACACAAACCCGCTTGCCAGCAACGAAGGTGACGCCACGTCACGCACCGGCAAGAAACCAAAAGCCGCAACAAAAACCGTTTCCAAGTTCAAAAACCCCGGCGACGGCGTAGTGAATATCAACACGGCGACCGATGCCCAGTTCCAACAGTTGCCGCGTTGCGGGCCCGCTATGAGCGCGAAAATCATCGCCTACCGCACTCAAATCGGCAGGTTCACTGACCTGAAACAACTGATGGATGTCAAAGGGGTCGGTGAAAAGACCTACGAGAAGTGGCAACCGTTCCTCGCGCTTTGACAAAAAACGCCCCGGCAACCTTTCGGTTGCCGGGGCGTTTGTATTTTCGTTCGCGCCTTCTTACGAATGCACGACGCCGTTGATGTCGGTGTAAACCGGCAGGTAGTCTTTCCATACGTCGTGGCGCGTTCCCGCAACGTACTTGTTGAGCGAGATATACGGCGTGTAGCGCGGGCGGCGCGGCGTGCGGGCAAGGCGCATTCCGACCTTTTCCATCGCTTTGTCGCCCTTTTTCGTGTTGCATTTGCGGCAACACGTCACCAAGTTTTCCCACGACATCGGGCCGCCGTAGCGTTTCGGCGTCACGTGGTCAATCGTCAGGTCTTTGCCCATCACGCCGCAATACTGGCACGTGTAGTTGTCGCGGGCGAACACCGACCGGCGCGACAGTTTGAGTTCCGGCAGGGGGCGGCGCACATGATAGCGCAGTAAAACCACGGACGGCGCGGGAAAACCGTCGCCGGTCACAGTGCGGATGCGGACGGCATCGCCTGCGGCGTCTTCGCGGGCGTGCAAAATATCCGCCTTGCCGGAATAAACCAGCAAAAGCGCACGGCGCAGGTTGCAAACGTTTAACGGTTCGTAATCGCTATTGAGAACTAACACTTCTTGGCTCATGTGCCACCTTCTTCCTTTGTTGTATACGCTATCGCTCCAAACACGGTTCGCGCTAAACGCGAAAGTTACCGAACAAAAAAACCCGCTTGCCGGATACGTCGGCAGGCGGGTTTTTATAAAGCGCGGGGCAGGGTCAGATGCAGACTATGATGATGCCATAGCCCGAACCTATCGTGCCTCCATCCGCACATACCCGCGGCATGGCTCAGCCCTTGCGCCCGACCGCCCGGTCTGGCACACGCACTAAGGACGCCGCAGGAAAAAATACGCATCTTCTATCGTTATTATAGCCCGCTTTCCGCGGGTTTGTCAATGCGTTTTTGTTGCGCCTCGCTCACGGCACGGCGAATCGTCGGCAACTGTTTTTGCACCTCGCGCCACGCCGAAACCGCGATTCCGACATAGCCCCAAAGCGGCGCGATTTTCTGCCAAACCGGTGGAATCAGTCCGGCGCGTTCGGCAAAACCGGTGCGCTTCAGCCGCGTCGCCGGAGCGGATTTACCCGGTCGCGCCAAAAGAAGTTGCCCCATGCCGACATAGCGCACGACCTCGCCGACCGAAATACTCGTATCGAGTTTCACCGGGCGCAGGTAGCGCGGCACGGCGGAGAGGCGGGCGCGAATGTTTTGCAGATGCGGCAAGGACAACGTGCCGACCGATTTACCGGTTTCGATTAGTTTCTTACCCGATTCAACGTTGCGCCCGATGGCGGCGGCAAACCGCGCTACCGCGCCGTTCTTGATGCGCCCCAAGACCAGCACAATCGCCACGAACAAACCGATTTGCGCCAGCGCAAGCGTAATTACCACAAAGTCAAACCAGTTCCAAGTCATAGTTTATAGTATATCCGCTTCGCGCCTACTTCGTTCGCGCCAACAAGTCGGTTGCTGCAGGGTCGCCGGGCGTGATTTCGAGAGCGCGGACGGCGAACTCCCGTACCTGCTTCGCGTAGCCGCGCTTCAACAGTGCTTCGGCGACATCAAGGCGAAACGAATACGGCGTGGTCGCGTCAGGCTTTGCCGACCCGGAAAGGGCGAGCGCGTCTATCGCGCCTTGCGTGTTCCCTTCCGCGAGTGACAGCGACGCGATGGCTTGATACAGCAAATGCTTTTCGCGCTTGCCGCCGCCACTTGCGGCGTCGGCGCGAATCCCGGATTCAAACGCGGTACGCGCCTTGCCGTAATTTCGCACGGATTGGTACGCTTCGCCGGTTTTGCGCCCCGCCCGCGCCGATGCCGCCGGGTCAAGGCTTGCCATGCGCTTATACGCCGATTCGGAGGTCGCCGTATCGCCTTGAAGCGCGTACAAATCGCCGTTTGACTCCCAAACCGCGGCGTCAGCTTTGTTTTCTTTCGCCAGCGTTTCAGCAAGGTTCGTAGCGCGGGTCAACATGGCGCGGCGCGACGTGGTGGGCAAGAACGCGGCACGTTCCACAATCGTTCGCAAAATGTTGAAGCGGATAAACGTTTGTTTCGCGGCGTCGGTTTCGTTTTGTAGCACGTCGTCGTAGGTCGCCAGAACCGTGGTGTACGTCACTAAATCGCGCAGGGCGGGCGCGAACGTTTCGGTCAGGTCGGCGGTAGCATTCGTCTCCACCAGCACCGACAATTGCGCCCGCGCTTCGCGTTCGCCCCCGCCTCCGCGTAAAACCGCTTGCGAAAATCGGGCGGCGTCCTTCGCCGTCGCGGCACTCGGCACAGCTTGCCCGCGCATCGGCGCGGCGTTTGCGGCGGCGCAAAAAAGAAGCAGAGCGCAAAGGGCGGCAATCATTTTTGTCATAATGTATCTATCGCTTTCACAGCGGGGAAGGTTCCGGCGAAAGCAAAGCCGGGGTATAATCGAAAGCGTCCATGATCACCGTCCACCTTTGCACCGGCAAGCGCGTTTCGTGCGACCTGCCTCCCGACCAAATCAAGTCCACGCTCGAAAGTCACGGAGCCGCCGACCCCACCGACAAAAACGGCATGACGCTATGGGTAGACGTTTCCGCGCCGACACCGGACGATTGGGCGACTATCGCGGCACAGTTCGATTTTCACGAACTCGCTATCGAGGACGCACAAGCCGAGCAACAACGCCCGAAAGTGGACACCTACGAAGGCTACCTGTTTTTATCGGTTCGCGCATGGGCGGGCAAACCGGAAACCGTTACCAGCGACGTTGCCGATGTGACGAGCGAGATTGATATGTTCCTCGGCACGAACTACCTTGTCACGATTCACGCGGGCGACGTTTCCGCCCTCGACGAGTCGCGCAAACGCTGGACGCGCAACCCGGCGTATGTTTCCACCAAACCGGCGTACCTGCTCTACACGATTCTGGATACCGTGGTGGACGATTACTTTCCGGTGATGGACGCCCTTGATACCGCGATTGATGACATTGAAACCACGATTTACGCCGACGCTTCGCCCGACCCGCGCACCGGCATGACGCCGATGCCCGATATTAAGCCCGCGCTCGCGCTGAAAAAACGCCTCCTGCTCCTGCGCCAAACCGTCGCCCCGCACCGCGACGTTTTGAACAACCTGCTCCGCATTGACAACACCGCGCTGATGCCGCGCAAGTTGGGCGTGTTTTATCAAGACGTTTACGACCACACGCTTCGCTTGACCGAGCAGATTGATTTGCACCGCGATATTCTGGGCGGCGTGATGGATTCGATGATGGCGCAATCGAGCAACCGGATCGCGGAAACGTCGAACCGGCTCAATCAGGTGATGAAAACGATAGCAGCGATATCCACGATTCTGATGTCCGCCGCGCTCGTGACCGGCGTTTACGGCATGAACTTCGACTTTATGCCCGAACTGCACTGGACATACGGCTATCCGTTCGCGCTTGGAATGATGGTGCTGATTGCCACCGGGCTTGCCGTGTATTTCCGGCGCATCCAGTGGTTTTGAATCGAAAACAATCAGATCAGTAGGTATCTATGGAAAAGGACAACGACAATGACACAATGAATGGCTTTGCCATAATGAATGCGGAGTTACCCGGCAACCGAATAGCATCCGTTATGTTCATTATGGATTATCTCATCGTTGACTTCGACGGCACCAGCATTTCCTATCTGGTTTGGCCCCTGCTGGATACGACAGAAGATTGCTTGAACGAAAAAGATGTCCGCTACAGAGATGAACTGTGCAAACTGATTGGTGTCGAAGTAGAGACTGTATCCGGTGATGCCGATTTTTTTGTGGTGCGGTTCAAAAACGGTGTTTGCATTCGATGCTCCCTGCAATGGGCAGACCGCGTAACACCGGAAGCCTTCGTCTACACAAGTCGCAATCATTGTGTTGTGTAGTGAGGGTGTGGCAGGGGTTCCGTCATGCTTTGCTCTTTCGGCTTGATGGGGGTGGCGAGGCGCGGCAAGCAAAACCCGCCGATTAGCACCGGCAGGTATAAGGAAATCCCGCGAAACGCGAGCGCGGCGGCAATCGCTTCGGACTTTTGCGCGGCACCGATTGTCACCAGCGTCGCCGCGACCGCGACCTCGACAAAGCCCACGCCGTCGGGCGACGGAGAGACAATCCAGTACAAAAGGCACACGGAAAATGCAATCAGGCTAACGGCGGGGTCGGCGTCAATGCCGAACGCATGGAGCATCAGGTGAATCGAAGCCCAATCGAGTAGGTGCGCGACCGTGGCGACCGCGAGCGGCGCGAGAAGCCGCACGGGCTTCGATAGCGCAAGGTCGGCGGAATGGGAAAACAGACCCGCCTGCGTCGCCGCCCACGTGTCGCCGAGCGGTTCCGGTCGGCGAACGAGGCGAAATGCGCTGTTGATAACGCGGCGTACCGTGCCTAAAACGCTCTGCAAAACAGCGGGCTTCCACCGGGCGAGGAACAAGGGCGCACTCCACGCGAACGTGACGCCGACTAAAATTGCCAGCGCGACGCAGTGACCGAGCAGAACCGGTGACTGCCACGGATGCACCGCAAGCCTTGTCGCCATCGCCGCGATTCCGCAAGCGATAAACACGCAAAGCGAGCCGAAATCGGTCAAACGCAGCACAAGCAGCCCGGCGGCGGCTTTCGCAGGCGATTGTCCGCGCCGTGCTGCTTCGTCTAAGAATACGGCGGGGGCGGCGGCGGGCGCGGCGATATTGACGAATAACGACGCCAGCCACACGGGAAGCAGATCGCGCACCCGGCTTTGCAGTCCGACCACGCGGTACGACGTTCGGTACATCGCCCCGAACGCCGTCCAGTAAATCACCTGTACCACGACCGACAGCACGATAAACGCGGGATTTCCCTGCCGCAGTTTCTCCCAAACGTTCAGCGTTTCCTCGCGCTTGACGAAGGCGACCACGACGAACACCACGAAAAACGC
>JACMIU010000495.1 GCA_014380985.1 Armatimonadota bacterium
AACGTTCCGTGCCTTCCTGCCGGTTGTTCGCTACTCTCCTTGCGGCACCGCGACATAAAAACGTCCGGCAGACCCTTTCTCATTGCCCGAACCGACGATCACGCCCGCATAATTGATAGCGTCCGCCGAGCGCAATACCCAAACGTCGCCGGGCGGTAGCAGGGTTTGCAGGTCGTACACCTGCGCGTCGCGCCACAGCACGGCGCGACGGGTTTCGGGCGGCGCACCGGACACTCCCGCCGCACCGACCACGACGCCATCATCGTTGATGTCGGACACGATCCACTGATTGCCCCACGCCGCCACGGTTTGTCCTTCCGTGCGCGAACTGAACCCCTCGCCCCAAAACACCGGCACACTGGGCATCGCTGCCGAAACGTAGCGGAAACTGATCATCTGTCCCCGGTTGTTTATGCGCCTCAGAAAGACGCTTTCCGGGGCGTAAAGCGGCGTGCGGTCGCGCCAAAGCGTCGGGGAAGTGATGTCGAGTTCGGGGCGCGAACGCTGACCGACTACCTGCCCGGCATCGTTCATGTCCTGTACCATGCCGGAAAAGTTCGCGCCGGTTTCTATCGGTGTCGCAACGCCGTTCGCGTGGCGGAATGGGCGAAGCGTGTATGCGCCTCCGACGCGGTAACTTCCAACAATCGTGCCACTGCTGTTGATGGCTTCCGCGCTACTGTCGGTGTCCGGCAGTCCCGCAAGCACGCTCATTTCGCCGGATTGGGTATCGCGGCGAAACGCCCGATAAGAGCCGCCCGCGTCGTAGGCGGTTCCAACGATCACCCCGCTATCGTTGATGCCAAGAGGATACACAAGGTCATGCGAACCGACCGTTCCCAGTTCCACCAGCCGGTATTCTTCCCGTGCGAGTGATAACGGGATCTTTTCCGACACGAAGCCCCGAACAGCCGTTGGCGCGGTGTCGCTTCCTTTCCGACACCAGCCGACAAAAACGCCGGTATTGTTGATACCAGATACGCGGCAGGTATCGTACCCGCGTGTCCAGCCGAGTTCCACGCCGCGCACGGTGTATTCGGCGGTTCGGGTGGTGCGAACGGTGGTGGACGCGGAAAGGGCGTGTTCCTTGCTGACCACGCGCAAAACGGCGGAGCCGACACGCCGCGCCCGTGTATTTAGCCCGTACACCGGGGCGGCGACATTGAGATTGTCGGACACCACGTCATACGCGAGCGGCGATTCGAGAACGATTTCCCCCGCCGCGTTTCGCGCCGTGACCGGAAGAGGGCGCGTTTCGCCAGCAGGAATAACGAACGTTTCCGGTAGGCTGATTTCGGTCACGGTGCTGTCAAGGCGCAGACGGAGCGGCGGATTATCGCCCGCGACCACGGCGACAACGGTTGCGCCGGTCGCCTGCATCACACCCGTGCCGTCGAGTTCGGGAAACGCATCGGCGCGAACCTGTATCTCCTCGGTTGGCAGGTCATTGAAAATAGTGCTTGCCGTGCCGCCGTTGAAATGGTTATTGTCGGGGCGCGTCAAAAGTCTTTCACCCACGACTTCGCCGCTTTGCCGCGTTAAGCGCACCCGAATACTACACGTCGCCAGTGGCACGACGCGAGAATCCGGCACGGGGTTAGGAGGAAAAGTCACGCTAACAACGGCGCGTCCGGCGCGTTCGCTGACGGGGGCGGTGCTTTTTCCACCCCCGCAACCGGCGAGCGGCACGGTCGCCATCGTCACGGCAACGACAAAACACGTCAGGAAAGAAGGGAAATATCTCATAGTTACTCGATAATCACGGGCAAGGAGCCGCCGCGCACCCGCACCGTTACCGAGGCGGACACGCCCGGTTCGTGCGAACTTCGTGCAGAAACAACAAAATCGCCGGGTTTCGCGGGGGCGTGATAGGTTCCGTCCGCGTCCACGGTTCCGACAATCGCCGGGTCGCCCGCCACCGACCACGAAACGCCTTGCAAAGACGGCGGCAGGTTTTCGACAAGCGCGGAAAGGCGCAACACGCCGCGCACCGAAACTTCGGGGCGTTCCGGCGTGATGACCACGCGGGCGGTAGAAACGACGCGCACCGGGGACGGCTCGCTTCGCACTCCGTCCACGGTTGCGACTACCCGCGCCGTGCCGCTTTGCAGTCCCTCACCGAAATGATCCGGCGTGATTCGCAAAAAGTCCGCGCCCTCCGTGACCGTCCAGAACGCGGAGCCGGGGGTTACGGCGACCAGCGTGTTTTGTGCGTCCCCCGCCGCGAAAAACAGTTCTTTCTTGCCCGGATACGCGATGGTTTGTTCGGGAATCGCCACGCGCACGATGCGACCGACCGGCGTGATGTTGCCGATGCCGCGCCCTTCGGCATCAATGGTTGCCAGCGCGTCGGCTTCGGCGACCAGTGCACCGGTTCCATTCGGCGCGGCGTAGAACCGGACGCGAAGTGGGTGCGTTCCGGCGACAACGAGCACGGGAAAGCGGAAACTCGCATCGTGCGCGGCGATATTCGCCGCGTCGCGGTTAGCGACCGTGGCGGCGTCGGTTCCGTCAATGCGAGCATTAGACAGCGTCAGCACCACGGAAAGCGCGGACGACGGAGTGGCAATGGTACGCGAACGCCCGTTCCAACGAATCGTGAAAGTCGGCGCGACGTACACCGGGGCGGGTGGCGTCGGCGTTGGCGCGGGTGTGGGAACCGGCGTCGGTACAGGGGTCGGCATGGGCGTCGGGGTTGGCG
>JACMIU010000047.1 GCA_014380985.1 Armatimonadota bacterium
TAACGTGTTGGCAATACTAACCGGGGCAGGTGTTCCTAACGGGGTGGGGGTGGGTGCCGGGATAAGCCCGATCAAGTCGTTGTCGTTGTTGTCGTCGCCGCCGCATCCCGCGGTTGTAAATAACGCGCCTGCGGTTAGTAGCGACAGGGAAAGTGTGGCACAAAGCGCGGCACTTCCCTTAGCATGAATAAGTTTTAGAAACATTCTCTGATTCTTTCCGTGACAGGCAATTGGTGTAATGCACGGTTTTCGTACAACTGCCCTTTTTTCGTCACAGGAAGCAACTTAAAGAATATTGCCTTGCTTCCCTGCTTCCTATAGGAAATGAATCATATCGTTTTTTCCTGAAACATTACGTGTGCCGCACGGGAAGCGTTATCGTGAACGTCGAACCGACGCCGATTTCGCTGTCCACGCGAATCATGCCGTTATGCCGCTTCACGACGCCCATCACGATGCGCGTCCCCAATCCCGTACCGCCCGGTTTGGTGGAAATCGCCTCGTCGGTGAAAAGCCGTTCGCGCACGTGCGGGGGGATGCCGCGCCCGGTGTCCGCGACCTGAAGAATCACTATGTCCGGCGTTTCGCCGGCACGGGTGCGAATCGTCACCGTGCCGCCCGCCGGGGTTTCCGGCAGGGCGTTGTTGACCAGATTATAGACGGCGTTGTAGATTTGCTTGCGGTCGAACTCCACGGCGGGAACATCGGGCGAAAAGTCCCGCGCAATCGTGACCTCGTTTTTCACCGCGACGGTTTTCAGCGTCTGTGCTACCAACTCGCACGTTTCGTCCAAGTCGCCGATTTCAAAATAAGGCGGCGATGTTTCGCCCTTGATCGCGTCGGCGATTTCGCGGGTACGCGCTTGTACCTGCTCGGCGGAGAACAAAGCGTTTTGTAGCATCCAGCCGTAATCGTTGCGCACGCGGTTGGCGATTCGCTCGATTTCGGCGGCAATTTCTTCGGCGGCAAAACCGTTGCACCCGGAACGCAAATTGTCAAGGTCGGCGAACAGATCGTCTAAAAGCGGCTCCAGCGTTTGTACCCCGGTGGTAATCGGCGTGAGCATATTCTTGATGTCGTGCGAAACGTCGCCGATAACGTGAACGACTTCGGCGCGTTTCGCCGCCTCGACCACCTGAAAATACTCGATTCCGGTGGCGGCCTGGGCGCACAAGACTTCTAAAACTTCCAAATCACGGGGCGAGAACGGCGGCACGTGTGCGTTCAAAACCTGCATCACGCCAATCGGGGCGGCGTTCGACCGCTTGATCGGCACGGTCATCATGCTTTCCGTGTGGTAGCCGAACCGGTCTTCGACATCGGCGTTGTAGTCGCCTCCGGCGCGAACATCGCCGTCCAAACGCGGGATGCCGGAGCGAAACACCGCGCCCGCGATACCCTTGTCCGCCGGGATTTTCGTGCCGACTAACTGTTCGCCAGAACCGCCGATGACATAGCGAAACACCAGCGAATCGGTTGCCGGCTCAAACAGGTACACGGTTCCGGCGTCGGCGCGAAGCACATCTAAGGCGATGCGGAGCGTTTCGCGCACCATCGGGTCGGTTCCGGGGTGGGTAAACAGCGTCTCGCTGACGCGGCGAATCGCTTCCATTTGTCGGTCGCGTTCTTCAAGTAGGTTGGCGGGATTCGGGGCGGGTTCAGCGTTCTTGTCGGTGGTCATGGGGAATGGGGTTTCTAAGTCGGTCGTCGCTACCATCGTTACCGGTAATGATACGGCAGGCGGGCGTGGTAGTCAACTAAAACGGCACAAAAAAGCCGGAAGCGGTTATGCCTTCCGGCTTTTCGGAATGCTTCACTCTACCGAGCGTCGAAGAGTCGGGCGAAATGCGGCTACGGATTCGCCGCCGCGCCGATTTGCGAAGCGCGAAGCCGGGCGCGGGCGGTTTGCGCGTCGTTTAAACCGCCGATATTGCGTGCCTTGCGGTAAGCGTCTTTCGCCCGTGCCAGATCGCGGGCGCGACCATCGTAGGCATCGGCTAAGGCGTAGTAATCCGAGCCGCGCCCGCGAAGGCGACAGACGGCTTCGCGGTGCGCCGTTTCCTGCGCGGCGTCCCCTTGATACTGCGCGATTGCGGCAAGCGCGGCAAAAGCGCGTATCCGCGTTTCGAGAGTCGGTGGTTCGCTTCTGCCGCGCCCTGTCACGTCGGCGATGTTCGGCTTCGTGGCGTCGGTGCTGAACCCCGCGCCTGATGCGCCGAAGTCGGCGCGGTACACCGCCGCCATCGTGCCGAGCAGTTTCTTCGCGGCGAGCAGGGCGAGCGTTTCCTGCGGGAACGTTCCGGCATCGGTTTGCGCGTCAATCGCGTCGCGGAATGCTTTTTCCGCCCCGGTCTGGTCGCCCGTCGAAAGAAGCACCTCGCCGCGTAGCCGGTTCCAAACGTTCGCGCTTGCCGGTTCGTCTAATTGGGCGCGGTTGAGCGTTTGTTGCGCGGCTTTGGGGTCGCCCCCAGCGAGTTGCGTTTGCGCCAACGCTTGATACAGCACGGTTTTGGCTCCGAAAAGTCCGCTCGCCTTCGTCAGGCGCAAAGCGTCGGCATAGTTTTGCGCCGCCGCGTCGTACTCTTTACGTTGTGCCTGCACCTCGCCGAGGGCGGTCAGCGGGGCGGGGTCGGTAGGGGCGATAAAGTTAGCCCGATTCAGCACGGTAATTGCATCGCTCATGCGCCCCCCGGCGGCGTATGCCTGCCCCAAGCCGGTTAGTGCCTGCGCGGCGACGGCAGGGGTTTTACGGTTCACGGCGCGGGTTTCGATACGCCGATACGTCGCAATCGCGCCAGTCAGATCGCCGGATTCGCGCTGGGCGTCGGCGCGGAAAAACAGTAATTCGGTGTTTTGCGGATCATTCGCAAGGGCGGACTCGAACAGCCGAACCGCTTGAGCAGGTTTGTTTTGCGCGAGTTTGAGTAGCCCCAAGTTGGTGCGCGGCTTCGCCCAGCCCGGCGCGAGCGAAATGGCTTTCCGGTACGAAGCGTCCGCGTCGGGCAGGTTCTCGGCGTACTGGTACATATCGCCGAGTAGCAGGTGCAGAATCGGCGACTCCGGCGCGGCGA
>JACMIU010000496.1 GCA_014380985.1 Armatimonadota bacterium
CCCTCGAACAGGTATAGGTTGTATTATTTCTTTTGTCGCTGCTACCGCCGCGAAAGGCGGACGGTGCAACAATAGCAAAGCGAACTTTTCTCGCCCCCGCAAACCGGGCGCGATATTCTATAGACCGGATTACCGGCGCGGTTAGTTCCCCGGAACGCGGCGTTTCAAACCTTGTGTTACGCGGTTTTTATTCGGCTCGCTTGCGCGTGTAGCATACCACAAACGGCAAACCGTTCGCCAAAACCGCGCCGCTCACCGAAAGTGAAAACGTGTTGCGAAACCATTCTCCTTGTCTGCGACGCGGCGGGATGCGGTTTGACGTCGCCACCAATCCCGGCTAAAATAGGTGGAAGTGCTTCGCATCAGAAAGGTATTGTGGCAATGAGACTTTTAGAAGGGTTGCCTCTTCTCCCGCACCGATGGCGGGTGTGCCTTGCGGCATTTTTGTTTTTCATCTTCTTTTTCGTAATACCGGCTCAAGCGTTCGACGAAGACCACAAGGAGAAAATCAACGGAACCACGTTGCATTTCCGGGTACGGGGAGCCGACAAGAATAAACCGTATCTGCTGATTTTGCATGGGGGACCGGGGTTTTCCGCGCATATGTTTTACCCGTGGGGAAAATCCATAGAGTCGTCGGTAAACGTCGTCTATCTTGATCAGCGCGGCTCCGGCGAATCCGAACGGTTGACGTTTGCTACACCGTTTGCGCCAACGCCCGAAGAGGTAAAAACATACACGGTCTCGACTTTGCTTACCGACATTGAAGGGGTGCGCCGCTTTTTGGGAATCAATAAATGGTATGTGTTAGGTCATTCGTGGGGAGGTATGCTGGGCGTGGAGTATGCCGCCGCCTTTCCCGGTAGCGTGGAGGGATTTTTATTCGTGGACGGTCTGTTGTCGCAACCAATGGCGCAGGAAGCGATTTTGACCTTCGCCGAAAAGCAGGTCGCTTCCGACAAGATGTCCAAAGAACCATCTAAACAGGCGCGGGCGAAGCGGTTAGCCCCTTTCCTTCCTTATGCCGGAAAATTGCCGCCCGGACGCGAGAAATATCTGTCCACAATGCAGTTCGCGTTCGCATTGTTCGGGGAGATGTACTACGCCAACCCCAATGTTCATGCGGAATATCAAGCAAAGATCGGCATGGCGATGAAGGAGTATGCAGTACCGATGGCATCGGTACTGCCTGCCAACGAGCCGCCCCTCGCGCTTATCGTCACGGACAATTACGCAACACGCGATGTGTCACCGCTTCTGCAAAAGGTGAAATGCAAAACACTAATTATCAATGGTGACAAGGACGGCTTGATTCCGTTGAAGACGACGCGAGCGGTACAGAGCGGCATTCCTGCGGCGAAACTAATAATTTTCAAGGATTGCGGACACTTTCCGTTCGCCGAGCAACCCGCCCTTTTCACGAAAACCGTTCTGAACTTCGTTTCGCCTTAGAACAACAGGGCATCGGATAGGCGGACGGTAGCCCCGGCAAAACCGCCGCGCCCCGACGCGGTGGTTTCGTGGTATCCTGTGTCGTATGGACACCGAAGACCCGCTTCGCCTGTGGCAACACCTCCACGGCGCGACCACGCATTTTCCGATTGCCCTTGTTTTTGTCGCCGCCGCGTTCGATACCGGCGCACTTCTTTTCAAGAAAACGAACTGGCGCACCGTCGGCTACTGGTCGTTGATTGCCGCCGTGGTCATGCTCCTTCCGGCGATGCTTTCCGGTCTGTACGGTATTTACGTAGACGCGAACGGCAAGGCGACCTACGCCGCCGAAGGCTACAACCATGTTCGCACGATTAACTGGCACCGCAATATGAGTTTCTTCGCCACCGGTTTTCTGCTGGTTCCGGCGATTTGGCGCACCGTGAAACGCGACGAGTTGTCAAACGCCGCCCGAATTGTCTGCTTATTGTTTACGCTTATCGGTGTCGCCTTTATCGCCGTGGTCGGTTACAACGGCGGCTATATACCGCGTGGATATTAAGCGGGTACTAACCGTTATCGCAAAATCAAGCGGCGTCGCCGCGACGCTTAGCGGTATACTAACCGCATGGCAGTAACGATTGAAGACGCAAAAGGCACACCCGCCACGCAGTTGGACGACCTCGACAAACGACTATTGAACGAGATTCAGGATAACTTCCCGCTCGTGGAGCGACCGTTCGCGGAACTCGCGGCGCGGTTCGATACCGACGAAGCCGATATTCTGGCGCGAGTCACGCGGCTCAAGGAAGCCCGCATTATCCGGCAAATCTCGGCGATCTTCGATTCGCGGATGCTCGGCTACCACGGCTCACTGGTCGCCATGAAAACCACGCCGGAAACCGAAGCGTTCGCCGCCGACGTGATCAACCGGCATCCCGGCGTGTCGCACAACTACAAGCGCAATCACCCGTATAATCTGTGGTTTACACTCACCCTGCCGCCGGGCATGGATCTGCACGAGGAAATCAACGCCCTCGCGGATAAAGCGGGCGCACTAAACACGTGGCCCCTGCCGACCATTAAACTGCACAAGATCGGCGTCACGATGGACATGACCGGCGAAAAAGACAAGTCCGCCCGTGACACCGAAGGCGAACGCAAGCGAAACCGCACCAGCGACCTGTCGCTCACGGCGGGCGACGTGGAACTGATTCGCGCCCTGCAACAGGATTTACCGGTCGTGTCGGAGCCGTTTGTTGGAATGGCACAGACGCTCGGCGTTCCCGTCGCCGATGTTTTGGCGGGCGCACAACGATTCTTGGACGGCGCGAAAATGCGCCGCTTTGCCGCCGTCCTGCACCACCGCGAAGCCGGATATGCCTACAACGCGATGGCGGTTTGGGTCGTGCCGGAGGAACGTCGCCCCGAAGTCGGCAAAATCATGGCGAGTTTCAAAGCGGTGTCGCACTGCTACGAACGCCCGACGTATCCCGACTGGCCCTACGCGCTTTTTACGATGCTACACGGGCAGTGCGAAGCCGACTGCATCGCAATGGCAGAGCAAATAAAGGTCGCCGCCGATATTGACGAGTACGCCCTGCTCTATTCCACGAAAGAGTACAAAAAGATTCGCGTGCAGTATTTCACCGAAAACTACGCGCAGTATCTTGATAGCGAAGGGCGCGTCCGCAAGCCCGGCGACGCCGCGCCGGTGGTTGAGTAAGCCCAAATGTCGCCGCGCCGCGTAAGACGATTCGGGCTGGGCGTTATGTGTGCCTTGTTTCTTGCTTCTGTCCTTGTCGGCGTTTTTCGCGTAGGGATTCGGCGCGAGCAAATCACGGTTGACGCCAAGGTGGGTATTCGCGGAATCGCGGAGATCGGTTCGTCCCCACTCAATAATGCGGTATTTGCCACCAAACCGCTACGGGTAGACACGCCCCCGGCTTCAGATTACGACGAAGTGCCCGACCCGCCGCGAGCCTATTATGCAGACTGCCACTGCTGGCTGCCGGGTCGCCACCTGTGGGTGTCGGGGCAAAGCGTCGTGACGTATGTCAAGATACCGGTTGCAGCGCAAACCTATGATCCGGTAGACAAAGAAGTCACCGTGCACGTTGGCGCGAAGTCGTTTC
>JACMIU010000497.1 GCA_014380985.1 Armatimonadota bacterium
CCTCACGCCATACCGCCGCGTAGGTCTCGGCGAACTCCACCGACTGCGACAGAAAAAGAAGGGCAACCTCGTCCCCGCGATACGTGGCTTCCGCCGTGTCTTGGGGTGCGGGATAGTAGGGAAACCATTCGAGCAAGCATACGCCATCGCTTCCCTCGCGCTCCCATGCCTCGTGCGCCAAAACCGCCCCTGCCGCGCTCCCGGTTAAAGCGAGTGCGTTCGCAAGATGCAGGTACGCCCATGCCCGGTGCGACGCCGATAAATTCGGCTCCACAAGGTAGCGCGACAAAAACGCGGCGAGCGTTTGAAAGTCCCAGCGTTGCCATAAAAGAGTCAAGGCGTCCCGGCACAACTCATCGGTGATGGTGGTGCCGGATTCCAGCACCCGTCGCAACTCGGCAACGCCGGTGTCGAGCAGGGTTCGGTTCGCGTTCAGCGGGTCGGCGGCATTTTGCGCCCGATAGTCCCCCAGTATTTTCGCCAGCACCGACTGCGCGAACGCCGTTGTGCTTTTGTTGGTATCCGAATTGTTTGAAACCGCAGAAGTTTCGTTCATGGTAGATAGTTCCTTTCGTAGCCGCTTACGGGCGGCGAACAAGCGATTTTTCACCGTGGACGCCGGAATGCCCAGCGTTTGCCCGGTTGTTGCAACGTCCAAATCGTTGAAATAATAAAGCAATGTCACGTCGCGGTAGGCTTCGGGCAGACGACGCAGAGCATTGTGTAGCACTTCATTCTCCGCATTTCGCTCCACATACTGTGCGGGTTCGGTGTCGCGGGGGGTAGCAAGGGTCGTGGGCAGTTCGCCCGCACAGTGCGTGGCGCGGCGCACCCGGTCACAGTGCTTGAACACGACGCGCCTGAGCCATGCGGGAAACGCTTCCGGCTCGCGCAGTTGCGGCAAATCGCGCCAAGCCTGTACAAATGCTTCCTGTGCAACATCCTCCGCAACGTCGCTATTGCTCCACCCGGTCAAAAGGACGCGAGCATAGGCAATCGCAGGCGCGGCATAGCGGCGTACGAGCAGATCGAACGCGGCATGATTCCCCCTTTGCGCGACGCGGACAATGTTGGCAAGTGATTTGCTACTCATCGAAACTAAGACCCATACTTCCGGTAGTCGGTTTACACCGGCTTGACGCAAACAGTTGTTTATGATACAATTAGTGTGCAATTCTGGAAGAATAGCGGCAACAACTGTCGGTAATTCTTTCCCGCATGAAGGAACCTTTTTACCCCCTATGGCACGAAAAACCAAAACCACAAAATCATCCGAACCCGAAGAACTGCCCGAAGGTCACGTCAAGCAGGAGTACGACGCCGAAGGCAACCCGATCACGCCGAGCGTGGAGCGCATTGAGCAATCGTACAACGGCGACGATTTATCCGTACTGAAGGGCTTGGAAGCCGTTCGGATGCGCCCCGGTATGTATATCGGCGATGTCGGCGTTCGCGGTCTGCACCACCTGTTCAAGGAGATCTTGGACAACTCGGTGGACGAGGTGCTTGCCGGACACTGCACCGAAATTGACGTGGTGCTGAACACCGACTACACGCTGTCCGTCACCGACAACGGGCGCGGTATCCCCGTGGACATCAACAAAGATTCCGGCAAAACCGGCGTCGAACTGGTGCTGACCGAGCTGCACGCCGGCGGCAAGTTCGGCGACGGCGGCTACAAAGTCTCCGGCGGGCTTCACGGTGTCGGCGCGTCGTGCGTCAACGCACTTTCCGACTATCTGGAATGCACCGTGCGCCGCAACGGCAAGGTATATCGGCTTCGCTTCGAGCGCGGCGTCCCGGTCGGCGAACTTAAGGTAATCGGCAACTCGCGCCCCGACGAACACGGCACACAGATGCAGTGGCTCGCCGACAAAACGATGTTTGTTCCGGCTTTGACCGAGGCGGGCGAACTCGCCTATGACACCGAGTTAATCGAGCGGCGTATCCGCGAACTCGCCTACCTGAACAAGGAATGCCGGTTCACATACCACGATAAACTGAACGACAAAGAGCCGGAAGTGATGCACTACAAGCGTGGAATCGCCGAGTATGTCGCGCACCTGAACGAAAACAAGGACGCCCTGCACCCGAAAGTAATCTACTTTTCGCGGGAAAAAGATACCACGCAGGTCGAAGTCGCGCTTCAGTACAGTAAGGGCTACAACGAAGCGGTGTTCTGCTTCGCCAACAACATTCCGAACCCCGACGGCGGCACGCACCTTTCCGGCTTCAAGACCGCGCTAACCCGCGTCGTGAACACGTATGCCCGCAAGAACGGCTTTATCAAGGAGAAAGACCCGAACTTCACCGGCGACGATGTGCGCGAAGGCATCACAGCGGTTATCGCCGTGCGCCTTCATAACCCGATGTTCAACTCGCAGGACAAAGTGAAACTGATGAACGTCGAGGTGGACGGGCTGGTCAACTCGGCGGTCGGCGACGGTTTGGCGCAGTTTTTGGAAGAAACGCCCGCCGTTGCGAAAATCGTGATGGAAATGGCAAGCACCGCCGCCCGCGCCCGCGAAGCGGCACGACGCGCCGCTGACTTGGTCAAGCGGCAGTCGGTGCTGGAGTCGAACAACCTGCCGGGGAAACTTGCCGACTGCACCGAGCGCGATCCGCGTAAGTGTGAGTTGTACATCGTCGAGGGAGATTCGGCAGGCGGCAGTGCGAAGCAAGGGCGCGACCGCCGGACGCAAGCCGTGCTACCGCTTCGCGGCAAAATTATCTGCGTCGAGAAAGCGCGGATTGATAAAGCGTTAGACAATGAGAGTATCCGTATGCTGATTTCCGCCCTCGGAACCGGCATCGCGCTGAATATCGGTGGCGACGACGATTCCTCATTGCGCTACGATTTAACCAAACTGCGCTACCATAAAATCATCATCATGGCTGACGCGGACGTGGACGGCGACCATATCCGAACGCTTTTGCTGAATTTCCTGTTCCGCTATATGCGCCCCTTGGTGGACGAAGGCTACGTGTACGTTGCACAGCCACCGCTATACTCGATTCGCGTCGGCAAAGACGAGAAGCGGTATGTTCGCACCGAAGCCGAGCGCGATCAGGTAATCAAGGAGCTGCGCCGAAAAGATGTGCATATTACGCGCTTCAAGGGCTTGGGCGAGATGAACCCGGAAGACCTCGCCGATACGACGATGAACGTGGAACAGCGCACCCTTGCTCGCGTTTTGGTGGATGACGCGGTGGATGCCGACGCGGCATTCACGATGCTGATGGGCGAGAAAGTGGAACCGCGCCGCGCCTTTATCGAGACGCACGCGAAGCAGGTCAAGGATATTGACGTTCACTAAATTGCGGTTTGCCGTTTCCCGGTCAATTTGTTTTCCGAAACGATTGACAGGGCGCGGCATCCGGGATACAATACGCGCTGTTGTCTGTGCCGACGCGGCACAAACCGGCGAAACGTGGACGGCGCAAGTGTGCGCCTGATTCGCCGAAGCGAAGGAAGTTGAAAGCACATTATGTACGCGATTATACGAACGGGCGGCAAGCAGTACCGCGTTCAAGAAAACGAAACGATTATTGTTGAGAAGTTAGCGGGCGATGCCGACGAAACCGTCACGATTGACGATGTTTTGTTTGTCGGCGGCGAAACGACCAAGATTGGTACACCGACCGTGGCGGGCGCGACCGTGCAAGCCACCATCGTCAAGCAGGGCAAGGGTCCCAAGATTCACGGCTATACCTATGTCAAGGTCAAGGGCGAGCAACGCCACTACGGACATCGGCAAGAGCAAACCACGCTTCGGATTGATAAAATCGCGGCATAGCGTGTGAAACGCTGGGAACCCCCGGCAGGAAAGAACGGAGTTTATTACCAATGGCACACAAAAAAGGCGTGGGTTCCTCGCGCAACGGTCGGGACTCGAACCCGAAGATGCTCGGCGTCAAAGAGTACGCGGGCGAACTGATTACGGCAGGCTCGATTCTCGTACGACAGCGCGGGTCGGAGTTTGACGCCGGGTCGAACGTTGGCATGGGACGCGATTTCACGCTCTACGCAAAGATTGACGGCTACGTCAAGTTCGAGGGTTTCAAAACGAAACGCCGCGTGTCGGTCTACACGACCAGCCCGAACGGCAACGAACTGAATCCCCTACCGACCGGAACCGTTTCGGAACCGGTAGCCGAAGTCGCCGCGTAGCCACGAGGCGCGAACGGTACGTTTGTCTGCGACCCGAACCGCGACCATCGCGGTTCGGGTTGTTTGTTTGGTAGCCCCTATAT
The DNA here is from genome assembly GCA_014380985.1 of Armatimonadota bacterium. Taxonomy (GTDB): domain Bacteria; phylum Armatimonadota; class Armatimonadia; order Armatimonadales; family Armatimonadaceae; genus JACMIU01. The sequence continues at coordinate 4,255 of JACMIU010000497.1, forward strand.
ATAGGGCGCGAGGAGAAAACATTGAGTATTTTTATTGATGAAGTTGAGGTCTATTTTCGTGCCGGGGACGGGGGCAATGGGGCGACCACGTTCCGACGCGAAAAGCACGTGCCTCGCGGTGGGCCCGACGGCGGCGATGGTGGGCGCGGCGGTTCACTGTTTGTCGAAACCAGTTTGCATCTGTCCACACTAATCGAGTTTCGCCCCGGCAAAGTTTACCGCGCCGACCGGGGCGGCGACGGTTTGGGCAAAAAGATGAGCGGCAAAAACGGCGGTGACATGATTCTGAAATGCCCGGTCGGAACGCAAATCAAGGATATTCACACTGGCGCAGTGCTTGCCGACCTGACGCGCTATCCGCAACGCGAACTAATTGCAAAGGGCGGTCACGGCGGACGCGGCAACCAACACTTTGTGAGTTCGATTCAGCAGGCTCCCGCGTTCGCGGAAAAAGGCGAACCCGGCGAAAACTACGATATTTCGCTCGAACTCAAACTCCTTGCCGATGTCGGGCTACTCGGCTTTCCGAACGTCGGCAAGTCTACGCTTTTGTCCCGCGTGAGTGCGGCGAAGCCGAAAATCGCCGATTACCATTTCACGACGCTGGTTCCGAACCTCGGCGTGGTGCGCGTGGACGATGATTCCAACTTTGTGATGGCGGATATACCGGGTCTGATTGAAGGGGCGAGCGAAGGTGCGGGTATCGGTATTCGCTTCTTGAAGCACTTGGAGCGCACCCGAATGCTGATTCACTTGGTGGATATTTCCGGCATGACCGGGCGCGAACCGTTAGACGATTACCGCATCATCAACCACGAACTCGCGGAATGGAGCGCGGAACTCGCCGCGTTGCCGCAAGTTATCGCCCTGTCGCGCACCGATATTATTTCCGAACCGGGCGTGATTGAGCATTACAAGGCGCACTTCGAGAGCCTCGGCATGACGGTTTTCCCGATTTCCTCGGTGAGCGGCGAGAATATCACGCCGCTTATCTGGCACGTTCACCAGATGCTGGAGAAAATCCCGCGCACGGCGATCAGCGGCGACATTCCTGCAGGCGTGGTCTACATCACACCGTCGGCGCGACCGGCGGACGAAGACCCGAAAAACTTCACCGTGGAACGCGACGAAGCCGGGGTACTGGTGGTGTCGGGCAAGGGCTTGGAGCGCATTATCGCCATGACCGACATGGACAACGAAATCGCCGTGCGACGCTTACAGCGGCGACTGGAACGGCTCGGCGTGTTCAAGAAACTCAAGGCGGCGAACGCGGCGGAGGGCGACACAGTGCGAATCCGCGAGGTCGAGTTTGATTATATTGACGACGAAGCCCCCGACGAAATCGAGGAAATGGAGACGTTCGAGTAAATGATGGTTCGTGCCGCGACGGAAACCGATATTCCCGCGTTGCTCGCGCTTCAGGACGCGAACCTGATAACCAACGTTTCGCCGGAAGCGCAGGCGACTGGCGGGTTTGTCACCACGCCGTACACGCCGGACACGATGCGCCGCTTTTTCGCCGCGAAGACTGCGTTTGTCGCCGTGGACGAAACCGGTGCGGTCGTCGGCTATGCGTTCGCGGGGGCGTGGGACTTGTACGGGGAGTGGGCGATTTTCCCGTTCATGGTCGGGCGGCTACTGACCCTGCCCGCGTTCCACGGCACGGTGATAACCAGCGGGAACTCGTTCCAGTACGGGCCCGTTTGCGTCGCGGAATCGGCACGGGGAACCGGGGTACCGGCGGCGTTGTTCGCGCACGTCTGCGCCGCGTTCGCGCCGCGCTTCCCGATGGGCGTGACGTTCATCAACAAGCGCAACACACGCTCCCTCGCCGCGCATCAACGCAAATTGGACTTCGAGATCATTGACGAGTGGGACTACGGAACCGAATCGTTCTACTCGCTGGCGTTTCTGACCGCGCCTTAGCGTCCGGCGGCAAGCGGCACACTCACGGCGTCGAGCTCCTCACGGGCGGACGCGACCGACACGGCTTCGGCGGCGACGGTGCGAACGTTCTCCGAGAGCGTCGCCAGTGTTGCCGCGCCCGCATCGCCGATCTGGTACGCGCTTAAGCCAAGCCGGAGCGA
>JACMIU010000498.1 GCA_014380985.1 Armatimonadota bacterium
AACTGCAAGCCGAACTATTACGGCAGGACGAGGAACGCGGAACGTTCGGCAACCGGCTCTATTATCTGGCGACGCCGCCGTCTTTAGTGCCGGAGATTTTGCGCCACCTTCAACACAATAACTTGGTGACGAACCACGCTCAGCACACGCCGTGGACGCGCATTATCGCCGAAAAGCCGTTCGGAACCGACCGCGATTCGGCGCGGCAACTGACCGGTCAGTTTCATGCCGTGGTGAAAGAGGATCAGGTCTACCGCATTGACCACTACCTCGGCAAGGACGCCGTGCAGGACGTGTCGGTTTTGCGCTTTGCGAACTCGATGTTCGAGCCATTGTGGAACCGCAACCATATCGAGCAGGTGCAGATCACCGTCGCCGAAACGCTCGGCGTCGGCAATCGCGGCGGGTATTTCGACGCGATGGGGCAAACGCGGGACATGGTGCAGTCGCACGCGCTTCAGGTAATCGCGCTTCTCGCTATGGAACCGCCGAACTCGTTCGCCGCGAACGCCATGCGGCAAGAAAAAGCAAAGGTGTTGGACGCGATGCGCCCCCTCAACAACTACCATGCCGTGCGCGGGCAGTACGGCGCGGGCGTCGGCACAAACGGCGAATCGCTTCCCGGCTACCGGCAAGAAAGCAGTGTTCCCGCCGACTCTTGCACCGAAACATTTATGGCGGCGAAACTCTCCGTGGAATCGTGGCGATGGTCAGGCGTGCCGTTTTATATTCGCGCCGGAAAGCGGTTGCCGAAGCAACTGACCGAGGTGCTGATTCAGTTCAAGGGTGCGCCGCTTCCGCTGTTTCGCGGTTCGACGCGCAAGCCGGAGCCGAACATTTTGCGCCTTCGCATCCAGCCGGACGCGGAAATCTCCTTGATTGTGGAACTCAAACGACCGGGGACGATGAACGATTTGATTCCCGTGGAACTGGATATGCTCTACGGCGAATCGTTTCAAGCCCCGCTGAAAGACGCCTACGAACGCCTTCTACTCGACGCGCTGAACGGCGACGCGGTACTGTTCATGCGCGAGGACGAAATTGACGCCGCGTGGCGCGTGGTTGACCCGCTCCTCGCTTACTGGAAGCAAGACCCGGCGGACTTCCCGAACTACGCGGCGGGGACATGGGGACCCGAAGCGGCGGACGAACTGCTGGCGCGGGACGGGCGCAAGTGGCTGTCGCTCGACGGGTTCTAACGCGGGCGAAACGATACAATGGCACGAAAGAAGATCGCACGAGCAGATACTCTGCCGACCCCACCGGAGCCCTTGCCGGTAGTGTTTTTAGGTAGCACCGAAAAAGACCTGCAAAAACTTGCCACCGATATGCAAGATGTTTTTGTAGCCGCGCTCGAAATGGCGCGAAGCGGCAGAACGCACCCGGACGCGAGCTCATGCAAATCGTGTTGGACGATTGATTCAGCATGGCCTGCTTCGTGCTCATTCATGGTGCTTTTCGCGGCGGCTTTAGCTTTGTGCGGTTGCGCCCCCTGCTGCATGCGGCAGGGCA
>JACMIU010000048.1 GCA_014380985.1 Armatimonadota bacterium
CGTGGAAAGTTGCGTTGCACCGTTCGCGTCGCGCTCGGCGTACAACCGGCTCCACCATTTGAGTGCGACGGTGTGGCTCATCGCCAGCACGGCGGATTCAATATCCGGGGTGTTGTCTGGTAGCCGGCTTTGAATCGAGAAGCCGATGTAAATGTGGTTCGTGCGTCGGTCAACCGCGATTCCGCCGACGCGCTGGGTCGCGCCGCCCCCTAAACGGTAGCCCGTGTAACCGGGCCCGCCGGGACTGCTTCCCGGCGCGGACGGGTTGCCGGGTCCGCTGAAGAAAACGTCCATCGGCCATGTGCCTTGCTTGGTGCGTCCGTTGCCGTCGGGCAGATTCGCGGCGTACTGCGCTTGCGTCCACGAGCGCAGTTGGATTCGCCCCGTGCTTTTGAAAACGATCGCGCTGTGAACCGGACGAACACCGGCGACGCCGGTAGCGGGGGTAAACTCGCCCTCGTAAAAGTCGCCGACTTTCAGCACTTTGCCATCGGGCATAGTGGTGGGCGCGGTCGCTTGTACACGGTGATACCGCCAGTCGGGGACAACATCGTCCGCGCCGTCCGGCGTCAGGCGTTGCACGGCGCACCAGTTGGCGTCGAAAGGCTTGCCCCACGCATAGACGACGCGCCCGTCGTTTCCGACATCCCACGGCTGGGTATCGGCGTACTCGGTGGAAGCGTTGACGCTTCGCGCCCAAAGGAGCGACTGCGGCGCGGCGAGTTTCTTTACATAATTGTTGTCGAGGCGGGCGACAAAATAGCCGCCGCCGTTCGAGTTGTTGCTCTTGAGTGTGCCGGAAAGAAACAGAACGCCGGTGCGGGTTCCGACCGCGTTGGTCTGCTTCAGATGGCGCACTTCCTCAATCGCGCCCGCCGGGAACGACTGAATATCCAGCGGCGTTGAAAGGTCGGCGGACAGGTGAAGCAGAAACCCAACGCGCCCGGTTCCCGCATTGTTCGAGAGGCTGCCTGCCGGGTACGATAACACCGTGCGCTTGCTGACTGGGATTTTTTGCGCGAACGCCTCGAACTGTGCGGCGTCGCCCGCGCTTCCTCCGACCACGATTGTGCCGTCGGACAATTCAAGGCAGGTATTGATTCGTATCGAGCGGGTTGTTCCCGCGTCGGCGGAAAGGTAAAACGCGGTGTTGCCGCTGCTAAGGAGGGCAACCGGTTCGGCACGGTCGGTTAAATCGCCTAAACCTGCAATGGGTGCGGCGCGGCGCACGGTTTGTGCGGCAACCGAAGTGGCAACAAAAAGCAGTACCACCATCGGCACAAAGCACGAAATAGCACGATTCATAAAAAACTTTTACCTTCCACGAAAACTGATTTTATTATAGGTTGCTTTTCGGGGTTTCTTCAACAAGCAAAAGTACCGTGGGGTATACTGGCGTTGTGACTTTTTCCTACTGGGCGCACGAAGCCAATATCCGTGATTTAGCCGATCCGCTCGCCGCCTTCCGTGACCGGTTCTATCGAAAATCGGGCGAGATTTATCTGGACGGCAACTCGCTCGGCTTGCTCTCGACCAATGCCGAAGCGTGCGTCTTGCGCGTCTTGAACGAATGGAAAACGCTGGGAATCGGCGGTTGGACGGACGCCGGGAAGCCGTGGTACACGTTGTCCGAATCGCTGTCGGAATCCCTCGCGCCATTAGTTGGGGCGGACACGGACGAAGTAATAATCACCGGATCCACCACCGCGAACCTGCACCAACTGCTTGCCACGCTCTACGAACCCGGTGCGGGGCGCGAGGCGATTTTGATGGACGCGCTTTCGTTCCCGTCCGATATTTTCGCCGCCCAAAGTTTTCTCCGTGGACGCGGGCTTGATTCCGCGACGCACCTGCACCGCGTCCAAAGCCGGAACGGGCGCACTGTCGAAACCGGCGATATTATCGCCGCTCTCGAAACCGGTGCGTACTGCCTCGCGGTTCTACCATCGGTGATTTATATGAGTGGGCAACTATTGGACATGGCACGAATCACCGAAGCGGCGCGGGCAAACGGCACAATCATTGGGTGGGACTTGTCGCACTCGGTCGGCACAATTCCGCACGATTTAAGTGGCATCGGTGCGGATTTCGCATTCTGGTGTTCGTACAAATATCTGAACGCGGGCCCCGGCGCGGTCGGCGGGTTGTATTTGAACCGGCGGCATTTCGACAAATCAGTGGGGCTTGCCGGTTGGTGGGGGAGCCACAAGGAAACGCAGTTCGCCATGACGCACAATTTTGCGCCCGCAACCGGCGCGGGTGCGCTTCAGGTCGGAACGCCGCATCTGCTGAGTCTCGCCCCGCTCGAAGGCGCGTTACGCATCACGCACGAAGCCGGGATACACGCCATTCGCGCCAAGTCGCTCGCGCTTACGGCGTTCCTGCGCGATACTTTGGCGGCGCGGTTCGGCTTCGATTTCGCTACGCCGGAGTCTGACGATCAGCGTGGCGGGCATCTCGCCGTTATCCACCCCGACGCGGCGCGAATTAGCCGTGCGCTTCGTCGCGCCCAAGTCATGCCGGACTTCCGTCCGCCAGACATTCTGCGTCTCGCGCCGGTTGCCTTGTACACGTCTTTCGGCGATTGCGTAGAGGCGATGGCAAGACTATCCACGATTCTCGAAACGCGGTCGTACTTGTCGGACGAGGGGAGCGAGTTAGTCCCGTGATTTACGATATTTCGATGCCGCTACAAACCGGCGTCCCGGTGTGGGAGGGCGATACCGCGTTCTCGTTCGGTTTGGGTTGGGAGATGAACGCGGGCGCGAGTGTGAATGTCGGCGCGGTCTCGATGAGTCTGCACACCGGAACGCACGTGGACGCGCCGTTCCACTTTTCGCCGGAGGGCGCGGGCGTGGACACGCTCGACCTATCGGCGTTTGTCGGCGCGGTCGCCGTGGTGGATGCCACCGGGCAGGGCATTATCGAACGCGACGTTTTCGCGGGAGTGGATTTTGTGCGGACGCCACGGGTGCTGGTGCGAACCGGCGCATGGACGGACTTGTCGCGCTTTCCCACCGCCGTGCCGACACTTGGCGAGGGCGTTGCCGCGTGGCTGGGTGATGGCGGCGTCCGGCTATTCGGGATTGACCTACCGAGCGTGGACGAATTAGACAGCAAAACCCTGCCGAACCATCACGCATTAGCCGCGAATGGTGTCTACATTCTCGAATCGGTGGATTTGCGGAATGTGCCGGTCGGCGAGTATATCTTGACCGCGCTTCCGCTTCGCCTTATCGGCGCGGACGCGTCGCCGGTGCGGGCGATTCTGACGCGGGGAACGGGCGAATGAGCGTTATCGAATCGCCGTGCCGGAAGGTGTGCCGCCTTGATGACGCCGGAGTGTTCTGCACCGCTTGTGGCAGAACGCTCACGCAAATCCGCGATTGGCGCGTTTACACGGCGCAGGAGCGGCAGGGAATCATGGCGCGATTAGCCGCGCCGCCTTCGGATATTCTCGCAAGCGGCGACGAACCCCCCGGCAACGGTGAGCAGAAGTAACGACGCCGCGCCCGGTTTCAAAGCGGAGCCGCGCACGGGGTCAAGGCGCAGGGCGTGAATCTCGTTGCCGCCGATAAACCCGGTCGCCGCGATTTGCCCCGAAGCATTGATGCCACCGGCAATTAAAACTTCCGCCGCGCCCCGATTCTCAAGGCGCGTATTGATGTCAATCATTTTGCCGCCGGGTTCTACCACGAAGCCGTGCGGCATTTCGTCATCGGGCAGGTACGACACGCCGACGATTTGCCCGGCGTCATTGACACCCTGCGCTTGGCTGATCGTTCCGCCGAGGGTTCCGAGGTCGGTGGTGCGACTGTTTTGAAACGAAAAAGCGTGAAACTCGTCTTTCTTGCCGGTTGAGGAAATACCGACCACCTGCGCCCGGTTACTGATAGCGAGTGGCACGGATACCTGTCCCCGGATCGCCTTTATGGTCATGACTTTACCGTCCTGCCAAACGAAACCGGTTATGCCGCCGAGCCTTGACGCAAAGTAGCCGGAGATTTGCCCTGCATCATTAATTCCGGTTGCCGCACTGAACGCGCTATCGGGGAGCAGTTCGCGCATCTTGCCGTTCTCGTAGGAAAAGCCGTGAATTGTTTCGTCGTCTTTAGTCTGCGACAACCCGACCACCACGCCGCTTTTGTTGATGTCGTATGCGAGACTGTTCTAGCCGCCCAGCGTTCCGAGGTCGGTTGCCTTTTCGCCGCCCTTGCCGACGAACGCATGAACCGTTTCCGAGCCGGACAGTTGCGCCACACCGACCGTTTCCCCGCCGCTGTTTACCGCCGTGGCTTGCGCGACCTCACCGCCCAGCGAACCGACCGGACACATTTCC
>JACMIU010000499.1 GCA_014380985.1 Armatimonadota bacterium
AAAACGCCGCGATTCCGGTGGATACGCATATCTGGCGGATGGCGCGGGCGTGGTACTTGCCGGAACTCGAAGGTTCCGCGCTCACGGCGACGAACTATGCCAAAGTCGGCACGGCGTTCCACGACCGGTTCGGCGATTACTGCGGCTGGGCGCAACAGGTTCTGTTTTACCGGGCGGCGGTCGGGGCGCGGCGACAAACTACGGCGGCTTCGTCCACGGAAACGTGATGCGCTCGCGCCTGTCCGGTTCGCCGGGGACGAGTGCGCCCGCGCTGGTTTCCTCCTGAGTTTAGATGAGCGGTTCGTTCGTGAATTAGGCGTGTCAATTGTCGCATTCGGAAGCGCAGAATCGAATCACTTGTTTACCATGCACAGCGTATGTGAATATACTGCTGGCGAATACTGACTATTTGAAGTCGTCGTAGAAGTATTGCTCCTTTATAATTTTGCCATTTTCGACCTCGAAAACGCCGATCTGATCCTTTTGTCGGCGTTCCCTACCTTTGTAAGTCACATCCATTCCCATCGAGCAGGCAAAGTGATAGTTAGAAACTATCGGAGGGTTGCAGAAACCACTGTGCATTTCTTCGATCAACTCTCCGAATTGACGCTCTTTCTGTTTGCAATCTTCAATACCTACTGTTTTCAGTGGTACTTGCGAATCATTTTCTGGCTCTAAACTGATGATGTCAGGGGAATATAACTCATTGAGGATTGTTTCGCTCTGTCCTCTCTGAATCAATTCGTAATATCGGTTGGCGACTTCTTGCGTTGTCATGATGGTTGCTCCTGTCCCGGTGTCGGGTGGTTCGTTGGGTACTGTTGGATAACAAAACGATCTTATCGTGAAGAACATCTAATGTCAATGAATTATATACACACAAATATAATTATTTTATCAAAATGACAATATTTATCAACAAAGTTATTTTACTTCCGAGGAGGAGAACGGTCCTGTCTTCTGCCGCTGTCAATTCATCAGTCGGGTAGCCGAACGGCAACCCCGTTAAATCAGGGGTTTTGTCGGCGGATTTAAGGCGAAACGAAGTTTCTGCCGAACCCGCCGACCAACCTGCGAACGATGCGCCAATAGTACGGGCTTACCGGGGCGCGGTGTGGTATTTTGAAAACGTCGCCATGCCTGCAGCCTCCGCCCCGAAAACCAAAGTCGCCACCCGGTTTCGCTTCCTCGACGCCGCGCCTGCCCTCCCCGCGTCGGCGCGAACCGGGGCGCGGCTCCCCCCGAAAGTCGTCTACTCCGACACGATCAAACGTTCTGAAGCCGAACTGTCCGAACTGAACGCGCAGAATGTGTGGGTCGAAAGCGGACACGATGCGGACGACCTGCGCCTTGACGGACACCTGCAAACGAACGCCAAATCGCCGCGCTTTGCCGCCATCGTGGTACGACTTTACGCGAGCGTCGCGGTGGGCGGCAAACCTTTGGGCGCACTGAAAATCGTTTCGGGGACGTACTCGGAGTGGCAGGGCAACCTGTGGGCGGCGGCTCAAACGCTGGAGAAACTTCGCACTCTCGCCGCGCTCGGCACGGTGGACGCCCGCGAACTGTACGCGCTTTTCGCCGACACTTCCGCCGAAGCGTCCGCGCCGACGGAAAAAGAAACGCCGTCCCCGAAACGCCCCGCAACCGGCAAGCCGCGTCCGCGCCCGGTTCCGACGACCACAGCACCACCGGCTTGGGACGCGGCGAAGCAGGACGCGGCACGGTTGCTACTGCGCGAAGCCGGGGAGGACGATCATTTCCGGTTCGCGGTATTGCTTCTGAAAAACGCCCGCACGGCGCGGCGCGTGTTTATCGCGGCGACCAAAAACGCGCACCCCGACGGCGGCGGCACGGACGAACGGATGCGCGACGTGCAGGGCGCGTGGCAAGCGTTGGGCGCGTGACGGATACGGGCTTGCCGATGGAGAACGGCTCGCGGGTTCGGCGTTTACGCCCCACCGTTGTTCCCCGCGAATCCTGTATCCGAAGGATACACAGGCGGAACGCCCCCACCGGTGGATGGAACATCCCCGAACTCCCGGAAAAATAAATGTAACTTGTTCGCCCTTTGTTTGTCGTTTTTGCCTTGACAGGGGCGACGCGAGCGGTATATACTGCGCGTAACGGTTTGTGCGGACACTTCGGCACACCGTTTACTCAGGATGTTTGCGACCTCGCATATGCGGGTAAAACCATCGCCTTCATCACCGTATCCTCCCGGCTTTTCGCAGAAGTCGTGAAAGGAAGTGAAATCGTTTTGACATTTTTACGTGTATCGCGGAGCATCTCTTTCGCTCTCGCCCTTTTGACCCTCGGTTTCGCCGTACCCCTGACGGCTTCCGCGAAACCGACCAAAGCCCCCAAGTCTCGCAAAGCAACCGTTCGTGCCGAAACCGTGCGCCTTCGCGCCGCTCCCGGCAAAAAAGCACCGCTTAAAGGTTTGCTGGACGGCGGTCGTGTTGCCCGCGTTCTCGAAAAGCGCAACGGTTGGGCAAAACTGAAACTCGAATCCGGCACGACCGGATGGGTTCGCGCCGATTTACTGGCGATTAACAAAAAGAAAACCAAAGATTCCGGCGCATTCGCCCGCCAACACCCGGTGGCTCCGCCCCGTCGCACTCGCCGCGCCAAACCGGAGACGGTAATCGCCAAGCGCACTCCGACCCGAAAATCCCCCCGAACCGTTGCGGCGAAAAAGCCTTCTATGCGGCCGATGATCGTAGCAAAGGCGAAACCGCAACCGGTGATTAAGCCGCGCACCTTTGTTCGGGCGCAAACCGTTGCCCCCGCACCGGTGCGAATCGCCCGTGTGACGCGCCCGGTGATAACGCCGCGTGTGGTTCCCGTGTTGCGAACGGTTCCCGTGCCGGAAATTACCCCAGAAACGTTGCCGGAAACGCAAATCGAGGCGACGCCCGCCTACGAAACCGCCACCCTGCGCGAAGGAATCGGTAGCCAGACGCTTGCCGAGATTCCCGCGAACACGCCGGTCGTGACGCTTCCGACGCCGACCGAAGCGGTTCCCGCCGAAGCCACGCCGGACACCACGACCGTACCGACCGAAACCATCGTCGCTACCGCGCCGATTCCGCGAGCCAAGCCGATCAAGGGCAAAGTCGCGCCCGCCGTTCGCGTTCCGATTGAACGCGCCACCAAGCGCGGCGACCGGATCGTCACCCGTGCTCTCACTTATCGCGGCGTACCCTACCGCATGGGCGCGACCGGACGCGGGGCGTTCGACTGTTCGTCGTTCACGCGCTATATTTTGCGAATGAGCGGCGAAAATCTGCCGCGCACCGCCGCCGAGCAGTACCGCAAGGGAACACCGGTAGACAAATCGGCAATGCGAGCCGGGGACTTGGTGTTCTTCAAGAACACGTATAAGCGCGGCGTGTCGCACGTAGGTATCTACATGGGCGCGGGCAAGTTCATCCACGCTTCGAGCAGCGGCGGCGTGAAAACCTCCAACCTCGGCGATTCGTACTACGTGAATCACTGGGCGGGCGCACGGCGTCCCGACATTACGCAGAAGTTTGAGTAGCCAAGCGAACTCTCGGACGTTAAAACGTTCCGGTAGAAGCCTTCGGCTATACACCCTGCGGGTGAGGATACCGCGAAGCCCCGACCCGAAGGGTCTACAGCCGAAGGCATCTACCGGAACGTTTTAACGTCCGTCAAAAACAAGAGTGCAAGGCACGCTGAG
>JACMIU010000049.1 GCA_014380985.1 Armatimonadota bacterium
ACTTCGCGCCGCGCCTATCTGGCTCACCGCAACGTTCGCCGCCGGGGTCGTGTGCGAAGTGTTGGTAATGACGCAAATCGGACGATGGACGGACAAGCACGGACGACGTCCGGCGATGCTGTTTTCGTTCCTGCTTCTGCCGCTCCGACTTTTGCTGTATATTCCGGCAACGTCGCCGCTGTGGGTGCTTCTGGTGCAAACGCTCCACGGCTTCAACTTCGGCATTTTAGGCACGATTGCTGTGGTGTTCGTCTCCGACACGGCGACCGACAAAACCCGTGGCGCGGCGCAAGCCGAACTCGCCGCCACGCTCGGCTTAGGCAACAGTATTGGTCCCATTTTGTGCGGCTTTCTGGTCGAAAACTACGGTTTGGGGACGATGTTCACGGCGATGAGCGGCTTGGCGGTGCTGGCAGTGACACTGTTTTGCGCCACGGTCGGCGAGTCGCACGACGCGGCACGGGGCGATTTCGCAACCCGGTTACCCCGGTTTTTGCGCGAACCGTGGCTTTATCAAAGCGAAAGGCAGGCGCGATAAAGCGGTATGTACGAAACGCTCTCACTTGCCATCCTCGCGGACGCCCGTCTCCCCGCCGACTGGATGACCGTTTATGTCGGCGTGCGCGGTATCGAACTCGGTGGCTACTGTTCCGTGGCGCACCTGCCGATGGAAGAAGTGCAAGCGTTCGCGCTGGATGCTCTCGCGGGCGCGGTCGGAACGCCGGACGAGTGGAATATCTACCAAGTCGCCGACGCTGACCGAAAGCACGACGGTACGGAACCGCCGCCCGCCTTACGCGAACTCGCCAAAGCCACCGGCGTTTCGGTAGACACGGCGCGGCGCAAGTGGCGATACGCGGTGATTACCGATGTGCTACCGCGCGTCACGGAAGCAGAACGCCGTTCCGCTTTCGACCCCGGCTGGGATTTGTGGTGCGAAATATCGAACGAACTGCACGATTTATTGGACGGATGGAGCGCGGTTTGCGCCGAAAACCCACCGCCCGAAGCCGGGTATCTTTGGGACGACGACGCCGAAGCGAAATGGCAAGCCACGATTACCGCTTATAACGAATGGCGCGAACGCGAATATGCCGCGCTAACTGCCGAGACGGAACGCGGCGCGATACAATAACGTTAGATAATTGCCGTGATTGAAAACGAATTACAAACCAGTAGCCCCTTTTTGTACCCCGTCGCCCTGAGCGTTCTGGGGCGGTCTTGCGTTGTCGTCGGCGGCGGGGCGGTCGGGGCGCGAAAAGCGTCCGCCTTAGTGGACGCGGGCGCGTCGGTGTTTATCGTCTCGCCCGAACTTTCCGCCGAAGCGCGGGAGTTAGTCAGCCTCGGCGTCCGGCACGTCGCTAAACCTTTTGAACCCGCCTTCCTTGACGGCGCGTTTTTAGTCATCGCCGCTACGGATGTGGAAACGGTTAACGCCGCCATCGCCCGTGCCGCCCGCGAACGCAATGTGCTGTGCAACTTAGCCGCGCCCGGTGACGACGGTCACACCGCGACCGGCGACTTTGCGACAATGGCGACCGTGCGGCGCGGCGATTTGATTTTCGCCGTGACCACCGGGGGCGCGGGTCCCGCGCTATCGGCGTATCTGCGGCGCGAACTGTCCGCCCGCTACGGCGCGGAGTGGGGCGACACCGTTCTGCTTCTCGGAACCGTGCGCGACGCCGCGAAAGCCGCGCTTCCTGGCGACGCCGAACGCACCGCCGCCCTGCGAAGCCTTGCGGGCAAAGCCGAAACCATCGCCGCGCTGATAAAATCGGGCGACTTGAATGCCGCGAGGCAGGAGGCGTGGGCGTGTCTTACCCTGTAACTACCGCGCCTAATGTTTCGGTGCAAATGGTCGGACTGTCGCACAACACGTCCGCCCCCGTCGCCGTGCGCGAACGGATCGCGTTCACCGCCCCCGGCGCGATGGAGGCAGCGGCGCGGTTCTTAGCCGGGCGACGGGCGGAAACCGGCGCGGAGTTCGTGCTACTCTCGACCTGCAACCGCACCGAGTTGTACCTTTCCGACGCGGGCGGCGAATGGGATACCGAAGCCGTCACATCGCTTTTGTTCGCCCTGCACGAAGTGGCGACCGACGCACCGGCGCACGAAACCGCACGACTCGCGGGCGCGTACCTTCAGGAACGGCGCGGACACCGCGCCGTGGAGCAACTGTTCCGAATCGCGGCGGGTCTCGATTCGATGATCTTAGGCGAAACCGACATCACGCGGCAAATCAAGGACGCCTACGCCCTCGCGGTGGACGCCGGAACCACCGGCGCGGTGCTGAACACCGTGTTCCATGAGTCGCTCCGGGTTGGCAAACGCGCCCGCACCGAAACCGATTTGGGGCGCGGCGCGTTCAGCGTCGGTCACGCGGCGGCGGACTTGGCACAAAGTATCCACGGGTCGCTGAAAAACAAAACCGTGCTGGTGCTGGGGGCGGGCGCGATGAGCGAAACCACGGCGCGGCACTTGTCGGCGGCGGGGGCTTCCACGATTCTGGTGGCGAACCGGACGTATGACAAAGCCGTTCTGCTCGCCGAATCGCTGAACGGTCGCGCCATTAACTACGAACATTTTCCCGCGCAACTTGCGCTTGCCGATGTGGTGGTCGCATCCACGGCGTCGCCGATTCCCGTGGTGACGCGGGCAATGGTGGCAAGCGTGGTCAAGGAGCGCGGCAACCGTCCGCTCTACCTGATTGACATCGCCCTGCCGCGTGACATCGAAACCGGCGTCGGCGACCTCGACGGCGTGTACCTGTTCGATCTCGACCATTTGCAACAGATGGTGGAATCCGAAGCCGCCGAACGCCGTCAAAAAGCCGCGCACGCCGAAACGATTGTGCGCGAAGAGGCGATTTCTTGCGCGATGCGCCTTCGCACCATGCAGGTCGCCGCGCCCTTAGTCACCCGCGTTCGCGCCCGGCAAACCGCGATTGTGCAACAGGAACTGTCCGCCTTGCGAAAACGCGGCGACTTTTCGCCGGAGCAGTGGCAGTTAATCGAACGCTTCGCTACCGCTGTCGAGAACAAGTTAGCCCACGCCCCGACCGAGCGCATCAAAGAGTACGCGACGTTCGCCGACGAGGATTTGACGCGGCGCAAACTGCGTACCGTGCGCGAACTGTTCGACTTAGAGGACGCCGAGGAGACGGTTGCGGCGGAGGCGAAACCATGAATAGCGCGATAACGCTTGCCGTTACCGCGCTGTGCTATTTGATCGCGGCGGTGCTTCTTGGCGCGAACCTGACGCTCCGTAAAAACGGCTGGTTATGGGCGGGGCGCGGTGTCGCCGCGCTCGGCGCGACCGCACACATGGTCGCCATCGGCTTGCGCTGTGCGGAACTGCGGCAAGCCCCGTTCACCACGCCCGCCGAATCGCTCTCGCTCCTTGCGTGGATTGTGGCACTGGCGTACCTCGGCGTCGAAATCTGCTGGCGACTGTCGGCAACCGGCACGTTCGCGCTCGGTGCGGCATTTCTCTTGATCACGCTCGGCGGGTTACTTCCGGCGCAGGGGCGCGTATCTGACCCCGCCCTGCTCGGCGAAAACGCGGTATCGCTCCACATCTTAGCCACCGTGGGCGCGATTGCGGCGTTCGTGCTGGCTTTCGCGTGTGCCGCGCTGTACCTCGCGGCGCACCGCATCCTGAAATCAAAGCACGGCTTAACATGGATAAAACGGTTGCCGCCGCTCGCCACGGTCGAGCAAGCATCGTTCGCGCTGGTCGCGGTCGGTTTCCCGCTTCTAACGCTCGGAATCGCGTCGGGGTGGCTTCGGGCAATGGCTGGGAACGGTTTGCCGGACGGCTGGCAGTGGGACAGTAAAACTCTGCTGTCGTATGGCGTGTGGCTTGTGTACGCGGTATATTTGTGGGCGCGGTTACGGGCGGGTTGGACACCGGCGCGAACGGCGTACATTCTGCTTTTCGGTCTTGCGGTGTGCCTACTGACCCTGCTCGTGCCGTCCGCCGCGCACCGTTTTTCCTGACAACGCGGCTGTTTTTGCGCGAGAATACCGCGCTTCTTTGTCCTGCAACAAACCTGCCGGAACCCACAAACAGGCAAAAACGAAGAAAATAATTTTCCCCCTATCGCCCTCTTCCATACTCACCTATACTCTGCCGAATACCGGGTTTAGTAGCATAGTTTCGCAGGTGAGGATTGTACCCTTTTTGTTTCGATACTATACTTGGATAGAAGTATATACCGATTTTTCGTTCTGGCAGAGAGAAGAACGAAGCGACAAAGCACGCCGCTATAAAGCGGTATATGTCGCTTGAAACCTGCCATTATACGGGGACGTATAGTTGTTCAATCGCTTGAAAAATATGGTAAAAAGTCGGTTGCCAGAAAATGCCAACCGGTGTAACAATGTGCGTGTAAAACAAACGCCGCTGTTCGCGCCAAGCGCAATCACCTCTCGCAACGGCTTACACAAGGAAACGGTCACTATGGGAAAACTTATCACCAGCAAAGCGATTCAGATTTTAGTGCTACAAGCACTTATCGCTATTCTTCTTGCCGTCTGCAATGGGCGAGCGTCGCAAGCCGCGCCGTACACGATATTCGGCTTCGACAATCCTCGCGGTTCGCTCACGAACAGCAACGCCGCCGCTGCCGCTTTTCAGGCAAGCGTTTTCGATGTAGATACCGACGACTTAGAATCGTATAACGTCAATGACCGCAACGTTCTTTACGATGAAGGCGCGGTACTTCTCGGAACCCGCGTCATCCAGTACGGTCTGGAGTTCGCCCCCGGCGGCGGAAGCAGTGTGTTCGCCCGCAGTTCGCAAGTCACCGTGACGTATGCCGTGCTGGGCATCAGTTCGACCACTCCGGCGTTTGACGACCGAATTGTAGATGATTCCACGACAGCCGGTTTTAACGCCACCCCGGTGTCCGGCGACAACTTCATGGGCGGTGAATCGAAAAACCTGCGCTTCGATTTCTTCACCACGGGAGAGCCGGGTACAGGAATTGAATCCGGCGTAAAAGCGTTCGGTTTCTATGGCATTGACGCCGGGGACACCGCGCTCAACAACCTGAGCGTAGATGTTTTCTACGACGACGCCACCACGCAAAACTTTGTTATCAATCCGGGCGGATTCGGTAGCACCGCGAACGACAACACGTTCTTTTTCGGTGTCGTGTCGCCCGATAAAGCGTTTACCAGTGTACGAATCAACAGCCCGCAAAGCGCGACCGACAGCGTCGGCTACGACAACCTCATGGTCGGGCGCAACGTTACGGCGACCGTGGTTCCCGAAATCCCGTCGCTGACCGGTTTGTTGCTCGGCTCGTCGCTCCTCGGCGGGCTGATGATGGTGCGCCGCCGCAAAGACACGATTTAGACACAGCAAAAGGAAGATACACATACAAACCGGCGCGGGGCGACAAGCCATCCGCGCCGGTTTTGTTTTGCGCGAATGTTTCCGTCGTGGCAGGAAATCGCGCCGGGTGCGTCGAACTAATCCGGCGAACCCGCAGTAAAAAGGAACCTGACCCATGCCACAAATCACCGTAACCGGCGAAACGCCGTTTGAAGCCCCCGAAGGCAAAAAATTGGTGCTTGCCCTCGAAGACGCCGGAATTGATATTTTGCACCGATGCGGCGGTATCGCCCGTTGCACCACCTGCCGCGTCGAAATCGTGTCCGGCGACGTTGCGCCGATGGAAGAAGCCGAACGCGAGGCACTCGAAACGCCCGAAATGATCGCGCAGTATCGTCTGTCGTGCCAAGTGCGTGTGCAAGGCGATTTGTCGCTGAACGTATGGGGACGCGCCGCCGAAAAAGGCATGACCGCCGGAACCCGCCCCGAAGATTAAATCCGATTAACCGCCAAGACGCCAAGTCAGGCAAAACGAAGTTTTCGCCGAATGCAGAGACCGGAAAAGGAGAAAGAGGGCGTTGCCGCGTTGCCACTCGGCTCACGGAGTCGTTTTATTTTTTATAATTACGGTCTCAGCGGTCGGCGAAAAAATAGTTTTTCCAGACATGGCGTCTTGGCGGGTAATCGGAATTAATATTAGGGGCGGGTTA